>CAYLYN010000076.1:0-19000 GCA_964387565.1 uncultured Rikenellaceae bacterium
CTCATAGTTGTCTCTCCTTGATTTTTTTATGCGACAACTATCTTGGCATATAAGGACCCTGAAGAAGATTGGTTCTATGAATATGATATTTTGGAAGATGTTTATGTGGAAAAGGAAGAAACTCGTAATGAAAGACATTACTGGTGGTTTACTTCATATCGGTATAGCTGATTTTTTAAAATTAATATTTTCTAAAAATTGACTTAAATCTCATTTCATACCATAATAATGTACAAGCTCGGGAGCAATCCCGGGCTTTTTTCATTTCCTAATTTTTTCAAATGGAATGCGTGGATCTGACCTAATTCAACCCTTGAACCAGCTGGGCGGTTTGGATGCGTTCACCGGATTATGCACCCAGGTTATCTTTGCTCCCGGGTACCTCATTTCTATCATGTCTTTGAATTTTGACTGGGTTGCCGCGTTCATTTTTTCATACTGATTGTCGGATGGTGAAGCGCTGTTCACTCTGTAATATCCGTAATATAATGCCATATAGACCTCCTTTCTACTCACAATTGACCCACTCATTCTTGTATAATAGTAAATTCAGTGTGTGACATATTCTGTCATAAGGTTTGAGTATAATTATTTAATACTTCGGGAGAATAGAATGAAGCGTCTGAGAACAAAACCCTTGCTTTTCATTGTCTCTTTTCTGATCCTGTTAACTTTAGCACTCACCCTGCTCTTTGTCCCCCAGGCTTTGAATATAGAGACCATCCTGTTCGCACTTGCCGCGGCCAGCCTTTTCATCCTTAGTCTGTTAAATGTACCCTATCGGGTTTGCAGGACCTTTCCGGTTGCCGTTTTTTTACCGCGGGATATGGACTGCTGTTATGTGTATTACATTCCATTTTCGTGATCACAAATCCGAGCGTAGCATCATGGTATTTGATTATTATGGATAGATAGACAGGCTCAAACTTGGTAATTGCTATCATCCAGATACTGTTTATCCTGGCAATCACCTTGTTTTTTGTCCGGGGTACTCAGAGGATGAACGAAGTCTCTGCTCGGTTCACCCTGGATACTTTCCCAATATAAAAAATGACTATTTCATCTGCTCTGAATTATAGTGAGATATCCGCGAATGAAGCCCGTCTAAGACTAAAAGATCTTGGCAGGATGAATGGTCTTATGGAGAGATATATTTCTTTGCGATTCCGATGATTTTGCTTTTTTGGGGGAATACACATGACATGAAGAAGTTGATGGTATCATATTTTTAGATAGATTCTATCGTACATAGAACCAATTGAAATTTATGTTCACATTTAATCCTAATATTTTCAATGTTTAATTCGTGATTATTTAGAGTCAATATTTACAGCATTATAGAAAGTGTATTATAGAAATTTAAAAGGTTTTCCTTTTTAAAATATTTACTGTTTCTCTCCAAATTCTAGTTTCAATATTATTCCAACCTAACGGCTTATCTAACTCTTTCCCTAATCTATTTTCCCATATGGCTGTAATTCCTGGGGAGATCTTTCTGATAAATTCTGCCTCTGAATATTCATCTGTTTTTGCATTATTACACCAATAACAAGATAGTACCAAATTAGTCTTTTCATCTTCGTTTTTTAAATGCCAATATAATCCCTCTGGAGATTTACGATCAACCTCCAAGGTTCTTCCCCTGGTATAAATTCGTTTTGTGTTAATTTTAGAGGGTTCAGAAGAAATTAAGAATTCGATATCTCCTGTTTTCACTCCACAATAATAACATCTATGTTCTGTGGTACAATAAAATTCTTCAAATGATGCTTTTTGGCAAATCTGATTATCAAACACCATATAAAAATGTTTTCGTATATCTTCGATAACATTACCACCTATTTCTTTGAAACCTTCCATTTCTTTCTGATATATGAACCCATTGATGTCTTTTGGATTATAAATTAGAGACCGAGTTTTTTGATACCATTCATCTAAATTTCTGATTTGTTTTTCTTCAGGACACACATTCAGATCTTTACCCAAAAATTTCTGAATAAAATTGATAAAATCAGTAAGGGTGTTTTTCTTTTCTGAAAAATACCAAGCTTCAAAAATATTTTTAAACATTCGAGTTTTAATTTGCGAATGTCTACTCTTTGCCAAAGATGACAATTTTAAATCCATCATTTGAGTAATGTTTGAAGAAACTTTTTTTTCTTGATCGAATGACATTATAAATATCTCATTAGGAATTCTAGAATCTACAAATTTATTCGGTTTATAGTTTTTCACTGTTAATGACTCTATTCTTGTAAACACAAACTTTGTTTTCCAACTATTTTTTTCCCAAAATACGTCAACTCCATATTTTTGTTCATAATCTGATAAAATGTTTTGGTGATATTCATTTATCCCATTTGATTGCAATTTAGTCTCAATATCATGATCGTGAAACCATAAAAGTGTTATTCCATTAATTAAATAAAATCTATCACAGATCTTTTCAATTGAAGAAAAATGAGTATGTCCAATAATTTCATTAAGTACTTCACCAAACAGCATTTTCTCTTGCGCCATTTATTTTACCCCCCATTATCTTCTATTATTAAGATATTCTTCAATTATTTTAATACTCCCTTTTTTAGATATCTTATTTTATTGAACTATTTTTAATAAATCACTCTCAATCAATTTCCAATTCTGATTCAGTTTAATAGACATTACTCGTATTGGATGTGCTTGGTATTTATATTTAAACTCGAATTCCTCTTCTATTGTAGGATATAATAATATTCCTTCGCATTCCATTGTTCTTAAATCCTCATTATTCTCCTGATTATTTATATAAGCGAAAAGCTGATATAAATTACTTGAATGAATAGATATCTTTTCATAATTCTTTTGAAAAGAGTTCGGATAATATTTAGTGTCAATTATTATTTTCCTATTAGGTGACTCGAGTGTAATATCTGTATTCATTCTGGGTAACATCGAAATGTCCTCGATATCTTCAGAATAAAACTGCCAGGAAATAACTTCCCTTGAAACAAGGAAATCAGACTCTACCTTATAGAAGTTCCGCACAAAATTCTCAAATAGTCTAGCCATCTTTTTTTCGTCCCGAGAGAAATCTTTAAACCAGTAATTTCCTTTTTCTTCATTAATGAGAAGGTTTTCTTGAATAATTTCACAGATTTTCAGAATAAGATCATAATGGTGATTATTTCTATGTAATACAACCTGATTAAAATGATGAGGACGGACATGAATCTCAGATATTGGAGGTAACTTAATATACAGCTTATAAAGCTTACTATGTATTTCCTTATCTATTCCCGAAGTTCGTAATAAATTCTTTAGTGTAGATTTTATGATTTGATTATGTAGGATATCATACTCAAATTCATCATATATGCACACTGTTTTCTTTTCAAATAGGGCGTTTTGTTTTACAGTTGAAGCTAGATTTAGTTTTCCTTTAATCCCATATACCTGAGTATTCACCTCATTATAATAGCGATCTAAACCTCTCCTTAAAAGATGAGAAAGGTTAGTACCAAAAACCTGTGCAAAAAGATCGACTAGTTCAGTTTTATCTTGAGTACTGATTTGAATTTTATCTAACTCTTCCAATTTATCCCAGGCATAGCACAATAGATAGTAAATATTTTCAATTGGTATAGACATCATTACCCTAATAATTTTTGGATTTCAAGTTTTGCTTTTTCTAAATCATCAAACCAATATTCAGAAAGTAAAGGCTGAAGTTCATATTTTACAATACTTGAGAACCATTTCTTCTCTTGATTAATACTGCTAGAACAAAAATAACTATGACCAATTTGGAACCCTTGGCCCAAGTTCTTATCATCTGAAATGGTTTTATTAAGTTGTTTCAATTTTGAAACAATCTCATTTACATAGTTTTCACTGATGCCCTTCTCAATGAGATATTGACAAAAGGTATCATTAAAATTTGGGAATAACTCAATAAATCTAAACCTTCTTCGAAGAGCATAATCGACAATTGCCAGAGATCTGTCGGCAGTATTCATTGTCCCTATTAAATATAGATTCTTAGGTACTGTAAAAGGAGCATCATCTTTATCAGAATAAGTAAGAGGTATCCCATAATCTCCCCTTTTATCTGATTCGATTAGCATCATCAATTCCCCAAAAATCTTACTGAGATTACCCCTGTTGATTTCATCTATAATAAAGAAATACTTATTCTCTTTATCATTTTCGGCTTTTTTGCAAAAATCATAGAACAAGCCATTTTTTATGGCAAAACTATTTTCGGTTGGTCTTATTCCTTGAATGAAATCTTCATAGGAATATGATTGATGGAACTGAATCATTTTTATTTTGGTATCATCAGTTCTACCTAACATCTCATAAGCAATTTTTTTTGCGATAAACGTTTTTCCCACCCCCGGAGGTCCCTGGAGTACAATATTCTTTTTAAGCATTAAAGAATCAATAATATCAGTCACCAATTCTTTTTCTATAAAGGGTTTTTCGGGGTCGTTTAAAAATGAATAATTTTCAATTTTAGTTTTTTCATATTCTTTTACCTTTACAATATTCTTCTCATCTATTAAATCTCTAATTATATCAAATTCATCAGGTTCTAATGAAAATAAGCTTCCTTGATTATTTTTAAAAACATCACAATTTTCCAAACCTTTTGTTTGTTTCAAGTCGTTCCAGGTGATGGTTTCTTTTACAATCTCTTTTAACTCAAAACTTATAATCTCACCTTCATTATCATCGAGATGTAATCCTTCAGTGATTTCAAAAATCCCCCGTATCTCTTTAACCGGAGAACTTTCATATCCAATCACCAAGTCACCTGGACGCACTTTTTCAAAATTTTTATATATTCTGCGTTTATTTCCAACTTCATTATGAGATGTATATGACTGAATGTCACCCAGTTCATAGCTATTAATGGTCCAAACAGAAGGATTTGCATTTAGCCACCAAAAATTCTGTTCTCCTGATTCATTCGGAAGTACTTTTTGAGGAGCTATTTTTTCTTTTCCTTCTTCAATATCTATAAATACTTGTTGATATTCACTTTTTTTTGCAATATACATTTGTTTTATTTTTTCCCATTTTAGTGTAGGACTAAATGTATCAGGACGGAAAATCCTTTTATCAAATTCTATAATATCATTGATTAACCAATTAACCGTTCTAGTGTGAATAAACTGAGTTCTATCAGGGGAATATGTATATTCACCAGTTATGATACCTATACCAATTGCTTTGTATGTTCCTTGATTGGCAATAACCACATCTCCAATACTTGCATCTCGAAAATTTTCTATATTAAATACTTGATTTGAACGCGATGAATCCTCGACATCAAATTCTTCATTCAATTGTTCTGTTGTATAGCTATTTAAGTCATGCAAATCATCCCAGCCTATTGCAATTATTCCTTTTCTATAGAATTCATCCCAATGAATTGCATTTTCCCCAGGTGAGTACTTCCAGAAATTTATCAAAGCACTATTCTTTTCTTCAATTATCTTTACTGAATCTTTTAATTTCTGAATTCCTTCCGAAAGAGTGTTATAAAATTCTACAGAGTTAGTGTTTTTATCAAGGATATCCCATCCTGCTATTATTCCTGATTCAACTGTCTCTCCATGTACACGAAAGAATAGTTGATATGCCTTTCTGTGTGAAACTCTATATTGAGGGAAAAATGCGATCCAACAAGATGTTAAACCATAATTCTGTGGTCCCCAAAAATCAATAATATGAGATTTAAAATTTTCCAATTTCAGTTTTTTTTCTATAAATTCAGATAATTTCCCTAAGGCAGAGTTTATGGTCTCTTTCGTCTTCTGTGTATAAATCAAGGGAAAACAAATACTGAAATTTCTTTTCCAGTTGGTGAAAGGAGATCTGGTCTTTTCCGGATAATGAGTAAGACCATCAAGAATAGCTTGAGAGCACCCTGAAAAATACACAGCGTCTTTATCAATAATTTTTTCCTTTATCTGATCAATTAAGTCAGATGAAATTTTTTCACCTGCTGCAAGCAATTGAACTAATTTATACCTTAAAAGATTGACTGGCTGAAAATGATTACGATTAAAATTATCTTCTATAAATGTAAGATCGGTTTGTAATTCCTGGATTTCAGAAGCTTCCAGGTTATTTAAATATGAAAAGAGTGCCAAATCACTATCTTCAAATGGTTTTATTTTTCTGGAAAATTCTTGAATAACATTTAACTCTGAGTCCATTTCTTACTCCTTGAGATTTAACTTTAATATCTTTTTACAATATAGGCAATGGTAATCAAGCCACCCATTTCGTTCCTTTTACAGCATATTCATAGACTAAGTCATACAGCTTTTGGCTCTTCTCTTTAAAAAGTTCTTTTTCATATGACTCAGGTAAGTCATGATCTAATACTTCTTCAATTGCACTCTTTACTATACTTTGAGTCTGAGTATCTTTATACCAGTCCTGTATCAGCACTTTTGGCTGCCCTTCAAGTAGTTTCTTAAGAAGATCTTTAGCTGCATTCTTGACTGCTATCTTCTCTGCTTCAGTCATCTTTTCTTTTTTCAGAATATCGAACATTTCCAGTTCATCTTCACTCAAGCCCTCTCTTACATGCCTTTCATCTTCAGCTTTAAGATCTTCAGCATACTTCACAAGATCATCGAAATAGTTTTCTGTTGTCATACCTCCGGAATTATACTTATCAATTATATCTTGAAGTTTTTCCACAAAGTCGGTCCTGGTGCTATTCTCATTAAGCATCTGCTCCAATTTTCTTTCAATAAAATCTCTGAGATTGGCTATTTCTATATGTTTATATTCCTTTTGACAAAACTCGGTCTTCAATTTTTCAAAATCTATCTTGCTTAAATCCAATGATTTTCCCTTTTTTACAATCTGGTACTCTGGCCTGGACTCATATACTTGTAGAGCATCCTCCGTGGTGACTACACTTTGATCTAATAGATCATCTATTCGGAGTTTAATATCATCTATATCTATCTGATTGATGATACTATCCACCACTCCTCTCAGGTATTGAATTACTGCTATCATAGGCCTGAACTGCCCTTTAAGAATTTCAGGTTTACAGGCTTCATACAATGCTGTAACTAAATTTTCATGCACCTTATATTCTTTCCAGAAATTGTCTCTTGAAAGTAATTTGTCTGCCCACCCCTGAAACTTCTGAATTTTACTAAATGGAGAATCTGAAGAAAAAACTTCCTCCAGATTGATATCCAAATTCAGACAGAAGGCTTTAGTTTGAGACAGAGCGTCATCAAGAAGATTAAACAATTCTGATTTATCTCTTACTGGAGATTCTTTCTCATCTTCATCACCAAGAGCAAAGTCAGACAAGGCTTTTTTCATATTCCTAAATACATTATAATAATCAACAATCTCACCGTTTGTTTTGGAAATCCCATAGATTTTATGTGAAGTCACTCTATTTGCTCTGGCAATGGTCTGCATAAGAGTATGATCCTTCATAGGTTTATCCAGATAAAGAGTTGAGACTGTTGGCGCATCAAATCCAGTTAACCACATTGCACAAACGAATACTAACTGGAGCTTATCTTCCGGATCTTTAAAACGATATTCAATATCATGGCCATTCTCATCTATCTCATCCATCTTTTTCCGGTGAGGCTTAATATTGAGTCCCTGTTTTTCAAACTTTTCTTCTTCTCCATTCTCTTGGCTAATAACCACAGCCATGTCTACATTACGCATATAATCTAATTTTCTTTTCTCTGATGGATTTTTATCTTTTTTCCCAACCAGATTTTTTATTTCCTTTTTCCAATAGGTCTGTACTTTATCATACATCTTTACTGCAGTATATTTATCAACGGAGATCACCATTCCTTTGCCTAGATACCCTCGGGAAGGGAAATGCGACACAATATCTTGTGCAATGGTATCAAGACGATCTTCTCTTTTAATCACCTGCAACTCAGTTGCATATTCACGTTCCAGCTTCTCCATGGATTGTTCATCAAGATCCCCATCTGTCAGAATTTCATAGAACTCTTCACTCAAGTCTTCATTATCAAGCTCAACTTCCGGAACCCGTTTTTGATAAAAAAGTGGAACTGTTGCTCCATCATTTATGGACTGAACAAAATTGTACTGACTGATGTATCCCCCAAACCAATCATAAGTTCTACCTTGATACAACTGGTCACCACTACCAAGCAGAGGTGTACCAGTGAATGCAAAATACTGGGCATAGGGAAGACCTTTTCTCATGTTTTCTGCAAGAGATGCATACTGTGTACGATGGGCTTCATCAACGATAACGATAATATCATCGCGATTTGATAATTCGGGATATTCTTTTCCTTTGTCATAACGAAATTTTTGGATAAGGGTAAATACAAGTCGCATATTACGTCCAAAGAAATCTCTCATTTGCGCAGAATTCTTTGGTCTGGCAGCTTCGCTTTTTGTAACAGTATTTGTATCAAGAAAGTTTCGGTATATCTGGCCATCAAGATCATCGCGGTCGGTTATTATCGCAAAAGTGTAATTTCCAGTGAATTTATGAAAAACCTTTCTGGCAAGAAAGATCATGGAAAAGCTTTTACCGGAACCCTGAGTATGCCAGAAAACACCGAGTTTCCCCTTTTTCTCTTTTCTTTGCTTGAAAGATTCTATTGCTTTATTAACACCAAGAAACTGATGGTTTTGAGCTACAATCTTTGTGCTGTCTTTGTAATAGAGAATAAAGTTTTCAATATAATCCAGCAACCGATCTTTCGGGAAAAGCCCATGTAGCAGCCGTTCCAGACTGGTTCCTTCTGCTGATATAGAAGACCGATCAACTTTTTCTGCTTCATCATCTGGCCGGAGCCAGCTGAAGAAGTGTTCATATCCGGCAGTGAAGCTACCAACTCTGGTTTCCAGAGCATTGGAAAGTACGCAAAAGGCATTGTAATTGAATAGCAGAGGGATATCGTGTTTGTAATTGGTAAGGTTATCATCATATGCATTCTGAACTTTTACATTTGAATTCTTTAATTCTATAAAAACAAGGGGTATGCCATTGATATATATCAGAATATCAGGTCTTCTAGGATACCATTCTCCTTTGATCCAGAGTTGGGTAACGGCAAGAAAGTCATTGCTCTCCAGGTTATCAAAATCTATTACCTTGACGGTCTCATGTTCAGTTCTACCATCTTTCCCCTCAAACTGAACTGGTATACCTTCACGGATCAGAGTATAAACTTCTTTATTGGCCAATATGGGAGACATAGAAGAACGGCGAGATTTTAAATTTTCAATAGTCTGATCTATTACATTTTCCGGAATAGTTGGATTTATCTGAGCTAACTGACTTTTCAGAATATCCGAAAAAATGACGTCCTGTTTGGATGAACGGTTTGACTTATCATTCAGATTTTCAAGATCAGCAGTGTAGCAGTTAACATTTCTATATCCATATTCATCGTGCAGAAGTTTAACTGCGGCTTTTTCAATATCATCTTCTGAAATGTAATTAGGCATTGGCAACTTCCTCCTGCATGGATTCAGGGAATTGAATATCAAGATTTTCCACATCGATTTTACCGGACATTAGGCGGGATAGAAGTCGATCACGTGTTGTTTTTAGTAAGTTGCGTTCTGATGCATATTTGACTTTCTGTTCAAGTAGTTTATTGAATATCTCTAAATTAATACTTTTGGGTGGAATTAAAATATCAATAGAATTTAAATGTTTTGCACCAAGGTGCCCAACAGTAGCACCCTGTAAAATCGCTTCGTAATATTTCACAGGTGCATAAACAGCTTTTGCCAAATAGCCTTCCAGTCTTGGTTCTTTTGCACTAATTCTACAAGAACGCTGTACTAAGTAGGCATCTTCTGAATACCAATGATTTATATGAAATTCTCCATCCATCCCAACTAATAAATCACCCTTTTTGATAAGGTATTTGTCATCTGCATATTCATCTGTATAATCACTTGTGCTTGATGAGGGAATGTTCCTTATTCTTACTATGGGTTTTCCAATTCCATTTGCATTAAATCTTGAACCATCAAATGGTTTACCATATGTAATGTCAGCTACTTTAGGTAGTTTCTGCACCCCCCACCCCCCAGGCACACCTTTCACAACCTGCACCTTCTCATGACCGGGAAAGCGGAGGCGGACAAACCATTCCCGGTACAGCTCTTCTGCCATTTTTTCCAGAATGGCAATGCGGCGGTTGTTGTTTTCAATCAGGTCATCATAAGCGGAGAGGACAGCAGCGATTTTTTGCTGGATGGGGAGAGGGGGAAGTAATAATTTAATTTTTTCAAATACCGATTTCGGAACAATTGGTGTGTCAATTCCTGAGTTGTAAGAAAATATATATGGAGTGTTTACCCGCAATAAATAGTAAATAAAGCGAAAATTATTTTCATCATTCGAAATAACAGAAGTAATCTGTTGATTTGTGATTAAATCTTTAGATGCAACACCTATTTTACCAAAGCCATAACTCAATGAAGTATACATTACAGCATTTTTGGGTAATCGTTGGGATTTGAATTTATCTAATGCTTTTCTTGTGATATTAGCCTGCGTATCCCATATGTAAAAACTATCTCTCTCCATATCTTTTGGAGAAACAAACAATTCATCTCCATCCCAATAATCAGGTTCAGATTTCGGAGGAGTCTTGCCTGTAACAATTTTCCCCAATTGGGATATAGGCTTTTCTTCCCAGTTTTTCATTCTTCCCCCGCTATCTGCTTGATATTATGGGAGATGACGCTCTCCAGCTTTCGGGCTTCCTCATTCAGCTTTTCTAGTTCATCATTCAAAGAAAGCATCTCTTCTATATACTCTTCTTCAGTCTTTCCGTCTTCCTCAATAACAACACCGACATAACGTCCCGGATTGAGAGAATATTCCTGTTCTTTGATCTCTTCCATCGATGCCAGTTTACATAAACCGGTTACATCTTCATATTCTGCCTTAGGGAATCGTTCCTGCAGCCAGTTGATATGGGTAAAGAAATATTCAGAGGCTTTTACTTCACTATGAAGTTCTTTCAATTCCATTTTGAGAGTTTTCAGATCCTTGTTTTTACTCTGGTCTTTTGCAATATGACGAACTTTCTTATCTACTGCTTTAAGCACGATATGCAGGTTGTTGAAAAAGGGCTGGATTTTCTCTTTTAATTCTTGTTGCTGTTTATTTACTGATTCAATATTGCCAAGATCAATCTTGTTTTGATAATTACTATATTCTGCAATAATAAAATCGATTTCTTTTAAAACGGGTTTAAAATCAGGAACGTCATCACCATTATGTACTTTTATGAAATCAGTTACTGTTTCAACTACCTTCATAAGGTGCGGTTGATGTTCCTTTATTGTTTCAAATCCCCTGTCAAAATAACCAGCAACCAATTCAACAAATGCCTGTCTGTTCCCTTTATGCAAGCGACTGATAATGGCTAAATCCTGAATCTGCTCATCACTGAATTCACGATGAGAACGGTCAATCTGAGTAAAAACATTTCTGGCATCGATAAATAGAATCTTGTTATCCTGTTTTTCTTTATCGAAAAACCAGAGGGTTGCCGGGAGTGTAACGGTATAAAACATATTTGAAGGTAGAGTCAGCATTCCATAAATCAAATTGTTTTCAATAAGTGTTTTCCGAATATCTGCCTCACTATGCCGGGCATCTGAAGCTGAGTTTGCCATAACAAGAGCAGCGCGACCATTCTGTTTTAGCGAAGTAGCAAATAGATTTATCCAGAGATAGTTTGCATTGGGAACCGTCTCTGTACCTTTTTCAGACTTTTTCTTTTTTGTTTTATTTCGAGGTACTCCGTATGTATTGAAGCGTCTGTCATTTTCAACTCTTGCAAGATTCACATCATCTACATTGAAAGGAGGATTGGCCAGGACGTAATCAAATTTTTCAAAACTTTCATGAATATCTTCATAATATGAATTTGCCTGCCGGATATCACCGCGTAACCCGTTCACAGCAATATTCATTTTTGCCAATTTAACGGTTTCACGGGTTTTTTCTGATCCATATACAAAAAGGCTGGTATCTTCTTCCTGTTTTCTTCTTTCTTCAATAAATTGAGCAGATTGTACAAACATACCACCTGACCCACAAGCTGGATCAAACACTGTTCCGTTATGGGGTTCGATGATTTCAACCATTAATCGAACAACAGAACGGGGAGTAAAGAACTCTCCGCCGCCCTGGCCTTCAGCCATTGCAAACTTACCAAGGAAGTATTCATATATTTGACCGAACATATCTCCGCCAGCGTCTTTGGGGATGTCTGCAAAATTTTTAAGTAATTGTTTTGGGATAATCTTATATTCATCTTTACGAACCAATTTAAAATATTCTTCCTGAGGAAGAGTACCGCTTAATTCCGGTTTATACTCTTCAATCAGTTGCATCGCATTTTTCAACGCTTTGGCAATATCTGCTGATTCCGGAAGATTTAGGAGATATTCATAACGTGCCTCTTTTGGTAAATAGAACCCACATTTCTCGACAGCAATTTCATGAATAGGTTTTTCCCGACGACTTCCTTTTAGATCTTCAAATTCTTTTTGTATTTCTTTTTCATATTGACTGTATTTATTGTCTGCGAATTTTAGAAAGATAAGTCCTAATACAGGTGTTGAGTATTCTGACTGTTTTAAATCTGAATTTGCTCTCAAAGTATCTGCAGTCTGCCATAGGATGTCTTCCAGTTTCTTCAGTTGTTCTTTTGTCATTAATATCCTGCCTCATCGATAATATTCATTAAAAGACTCGATAGATAAAGAAAGTGAATAGCTCTTTCTTTCGTGATTGTTATATTTTCATGAGCCTTTGGATTTCGTATTCCCATCATCGCACCTGAAAATATTTCCATATATCCCTGTTGGATATTCTTTCCTGATTCTGTTGATATATCACCTAAAACAATGATGGGATTCCGAACTGAAAAAACTTTCTTCATAAGCGATGAACCATCATCCTCTTGTCCTGTTTGATTCCGGCAAATTTGTTTCACTCTAACATTGATTTCTTTCATTGCAGCTTCTACTGAATCCGCATAGTGTCCGGATTCAAAGCGAGACCGGGACACACTGATTATTGATTGGTGTACCAATGACCAAAAATCTATATTTGGTACTGAATTGCTTCTATTAGGTTTATAGAGTTTAATGATGTAATCTCTTCTTGAGGAATAGGAGTCAAGGTGTTCTTTCCAGTAATGATAAAACTCCCAAAGGTCTGAAAATTCATTAGGATTTGGTAATCCTTCTTGTTGTAATTTATCATCTAATTTGATATACAGTTCTTTATATTCCTGATTCTTGTCTTCTATTCTCTCCTCGCCCACAGCTACATCTGTCATGATCTTTTTGATTTGATTAATTAAATTTTCCATAACAACTCTCGAAAGTTTATATACTGATTATATTAGAGTTAAATTTAATGGGTGTCAAGACTTATTTAACATATCCCGTCCATAATAGATATTATGAACGTATTCATAAATCCAAAAGAATCATTTCTATTGTCTTTTCAAAATCAACATACTATCAATAACCACCAAAGCTTCTCCACCTCCATGATTTTATAACCGTACCACACTCCTGTCAACGGCTCATTCACCAAATTCAAACAAATATTTTACGAACAATTACTAGATACTCCCCCACTTGTTAAAGTGTAAGTAATCAGGAACTTATCCTCCAATCTGATTTCAGCACTGCCTCCACATCACTGCCAAAGTCTGCCAATAATTCATTGGTATCCATGTCATAGAAAACAAAATGGGACTCCAGGGCGTCCTCGATCTTCAGATACCCGTATTTACCTTCCAGGTTTTCCATGATACAGCCATTGAATTTTCCGGCTATCTGCATGGCAAAATATTCCATTGGTACGTCTTCCAATAGTTCCCGGGTCTGGTCCGTCCTTTCCTTGCTCCAGGGACCTCTATTACTCATATCTACCTCCTGAAGATTTCAGACTTTTCTCCTTGGTACTGACCGCGGCTAACGGCCAGGTACACCCTATCCCTCCCTCACTATGAACCTCAGCCATTGTCAAAACAGTGAAATTTCTCTTTCCATTTCATGGTAATATAATCAGCCATCGATATTCTGGATGAAGGATTCTTCCTTTTAAACACACCGAATTGGAACCTGGCATTCCCGGAGGGAGTAAGTAATTCTGAAAAAGATAATCCACGTCCCTTTATATATTCTATGGCCGGTTTCCATAGTTCACGCCAGAAGGGATCACTTATACTTCTTGTAAAATAGATCTTTTGGATCGAAGGATGTTTTTCCAGGATAGATATGATATCAACAAACTCAAATTCAGAGAAATTTTTAATGATGCCTGAATCACTGAAATCCTTAAGAATTGCCTTATGTCCTTCATTTCCAGATTCTGCGTCCCTGATAGACCGGATCATATCAGTAATCGCAACATGATGTTCTTTACAGAATTTTTTCCAGATCTCAGGAGTTGTCTTTATTAATGATGACAGTCCGAATACCTGAGGTAGGACTTCCCAGAAATAATTGTTTGCCGTCCTGCCATAAAACCACAAAGCCTGGTTGTTTTCCGGCCAGGATGGATTGAATGTTCCAACTATCAATGTTGTGGGCATAAAATCCAGCTTTTCGAGATCCAGATATTTGTAGAATTTATGCAAACATGGCATGTTGTACCCTCCTGAACATGCGTGTCCCGTCCAACCATTATTATAGCTACAGGGACTTTCCTTCGATCTGATCTTTAGAACAGTCCTGTTATACTATTTCTTTCTAGTACCGGCGGCTGCCAATTCCTTTAATAAATTTTCCTGGCTTGGACTCTCCGGATCGGAGCCTGTCGCCCTCACCCGGTACAGCGCTTCATCCAGGGTAAAGCCCAGCTGGACCAAAACCAGCGCGGCCAGCGTCCCGGTACGGCCTATTCCTCCCGCGCAGTGGATGGCAGTATTGACCCCGGACCGGAGCTGATCAGCGATCTGTCGCGCGAGCTCCAGGTAACCTACCTTGTCCTCAGGAATACTATAGTCCCGGATAGGAAAACTCCACCGTTCCTTCCAGGGAAAATCCTGTCCCGCTTCCAGAAAGGCAGCATAGTCCGGGGACTTGTCCCGGATTTCCCCCTCCCCGGTCAGGCTGACCAGGACACTAATCTGTTCCTGAGTCATCTGATCCAGGCACTCCCCCAGATTATCTCTGTATCCCGGCATATTGGTCAGGTATAACCTGCCCGTGACTTCATACAGCATGACTTGTCTCAGCATAATTGATCTCCTGTTTCTTTTATCTGTGATTTACTTTATTATAACATGGGGGTATGACATATTCTGACAGTGATGAGATAGGGGCCCCGATTTTTATACTTTCTAACCTCTATTCAAATAATTATTAATATTTATTTTATCAATGACTAATTCTGTCATACATAAAAACTAGGATATTACCAGGAAGGAAAATGAATAAAGAAAAAGAGCTGGACTTCGTTCACCTGCATACCCGTTCCCATTTCAGCCGGGGAGAAAGTATCTGTTCCCCGTCCGACCTCCTGGCCTTTGCCCGGGGGCAAGGCCAGTCATCACTGGCCCTGACCGACCGCAATATCCTCTCCGGCCACCCTCCGTTTCAGGATGAAGCCTGGGTCAGGGGTGTAAATCCTATCCTGGGGATGGAAGTCCTCATCGATTCCCGCACTCATCTGGAAGATCCGGATGTATACAGCAATATATACCCTCTGGTACTCCTGGCGCAGGATGAAGTGGGTTATGAAAACCTGATACGTCTCACCAATACCGCCCAGGTCCTGTCCCAGGGAGAAATAAAAAGGGTAAATAAAGAAACCCTTTCCCTGTACAGTAAAGGACTCATAGCGTTATCCGGGGGATTGGAGGGAGAATTATCCCAGTGGTTTATTAAAAACAGCCAGGATCCCCTGCCGGACCTCCTGGGAAGTTATCTGGATATCTTCGGGAAAGACCGCTTCTTTATCGAACTCCAGGACAGGGGCGACCCATTTGACGTACATCTTAACTCCTTCCTGGTCAGCCTGGCCCGGAAATTCGAAATTAAATACGTGGCCACGGCTGATGTCAGATACCTGGAACGGGCTCATCATAATGCCTTTCTTATCCACCGTGAATACACCCTGGAAACTCCTATAACTAAAGCCCAGAAAACGGGATTCAAACATTCCTGGATACGTTCTACAGAAGAGATGTTGAATTCTTTCCAGGACCTGCCTGACGCGATCAGTAATACCCTGTTGGTCACCGATATGTGCCAGTATAATTTCAAACTCAAACCTGAGCCGTTAAAAGTCGATACACCGGTTGAAGTCACTTCAGATGCGTACCTGGAACGGTTATGTACCGCGACTCTCAAAAATAAATTTCAAAAATCCATCCCATCAGACTACCAGCAGCGTTTGGAAGAAGAACTAAACGCTATCCATCGCTTGGGACTAGCCTGGTTTTTCATCTTTCTGCGCCGGATCTTCCAATACCCTGTCGCCCGGGATATACTCACTTCCAGCGGCGGAGCCAATGCTTCTTTGGTCTGTTACCTGCTGGGGATCTCTCCCCTCGACCCGGTGAACTACGGCCTGGTATTTGATCTATGGATGCAGGAATCGATGGTGCCTTACCTGGAGATGAACATGGAATGGAGGAGCCGAAAAGACTTTGTGGAATGGATAATACGTCTGACAGGCAGAGATTCGGTCAGTTTTTTAAGCCGGCACGATTCCAACCGCCGGCTATTTGCGCTTACTATCGCGGGAGAACATTTAGGCATCTCTCGGGGTGAGATCAATGCTGTAATACGGGAATTAGATAAATACACGGTACCCACCCTGTCGGGGCAGGCATTCCAAGAGCTGGATGTTATACAGAACATTGCTTCCTCCCAGCGAAAGAAGTACCAGGACTGGGCAAGGGATACTCTGGCTTTGGGTGATGCACATTTTCAGGCCACTCAGCCGGATTATTCAACCCTGGTACTGAACCGGAAACCCCTACAGGAAGTTTTACCAGTATATGATAATATAGATGCTCCCCTATACATGACCCAATGGGAACTTTCCACACTACTGTCCCAGGGATTCTTCACTATATCCATACAAGGTAATGCTGCCCTGGAGCAAGTAAGCCGTTGCATTGAAACAATAACCACAAATCCCAGGATACAGGTCCGGCCGGAAGATATATCTTTCCACGATTACCCCACCTGGGAGATGCTGTCCTATGGTGAGACCCGGGGAATCTACGGTTTCGACAATGAAGTGGCATCCGCCTACCTGGCCAGATATAAGCCCGAAAGCCTGGAAGACCTGGCATTGATATATACCTGCAGCCATACCGGCTTTGAAAGCACTATGAACCAGATCCTGACTTATAAAAACAATCCAGGATTGAAGCGCAGTTTTCATGTTGAGATTGATAAAATTCTTTCTCCTACCCAGGGTGTCCTTTTGTACCGGGAACAACTGTATTTGATTTTGGCCACAATGGCAGATACAAGAGGATTAGTGTTTCTGCCGATCATGGAACTCCTGATGAAAAACTCTTTATCAAAATCCAGTGAAGAATTTAAAAATTGGATTGGACTGGTACACAACCAACAAATCTATAGTGATGAATGCGTGGAAGACATCTTGGATTATCTCATTTCCAGGGCTCCCCTGCTCCGGTCTAAAGTAGAGGCCCTGGATGCTTCCTGGATCGCCTACCTCACCGCCTGGTTCAAGACCCACCATTACGCTTTGTTCATGCAGGAAGTGCTCCGCTATGAAAACCGCTTGCGGGATCATAGCCGGGATGATATAATCAGGGATTGAAAGATGATTTCAAAGGATTCAGGAGGAAAATATTATGTCATACCAGGAAATCATGAAACGAGACTTCCGGGATAAACTGGATCTGTATGTCTGCAACCAGATTCTGGATACCTGGGATATATCGACGATCACCCCGGATGGATTTTATGATTGGATACAGGATTTTGAGGATAACCTCAAAAAAGAGTTTAAGGAACCAGAAGGTCTGCTCGAATGTTATTATCAGAATATACTGCAAATGGATTCAGAGGATACCTTAGACCGGGGAAGCACTGACCATATACGGTCGATGAAAATAAAAGATCTGGATAGTCTTTGGTATCAATGGGAGAGAGTGGAAGAGAAATATGTC
Organism: uncultured Rikenellaceae bacterium; assembly: GCA_964387565.1. Classification (GTDB taxonomy): domain Bacteria; phylum Bacteroidota; class Bacteroidia; order Bacteroidales; family VadinHA17; genus LD21. The sequence continues at coordinate 18,198 of CAYLYN010000076.1, forward strand.
GGCCCTGGAGATGATGACAATAAAAAATCTCCTTCCTTCCATTTACAGTTCAACAGGTTCTTCACCAAATTTAAAGGATATTTTAAAAGCATCCTGAACCTTGATACGTATAATGAAATTGTAAAAGGAAGTACCTGCCATTACTGTGGTGTCTCCCAGCAGCAGGTCTTAGCACTAAGGGAAAGAAACTTGATCAGGACCAAACGGAAAAGGGGTTTTGTAATGGAGATCGACCAGAAGGAGCCCAACCTGGGATACCAGAAAGATAACCTGGTGCTTTCCTGCTACTGGTGCAATAACGCCAAGACCGATGAATTTGACTACCAGGAGTTCATACCGATTTCCAGGGGCATCAACCTGAATTGGATCAAGAGGCTTGATCAAATCACTGACGATCCCAAGGTACAGCAGCATGTAGAATGGCCATGGGTGTTAGCTGAAGGCGAATATTATTGGATTCATAAATACAGTAAAATATGACGATTTCTGGTCATACCAATAATCCGGTCTGTAATCTACTGCGATCGGCACGGAAACCTCTAAAAAATAGTGTTTAAAAACGGTTTTTTTAAGATTGTGAACAGTATAATTTTGAATAAATGGGTCATTTTAAACGAGCTTCAAAGCGGAAAATATGATATCCAAACCCTTCCAAAAACTCACAATAACGGTCTTACAAAAGAATATTTGAGCAACATAAAAACTACCTAATTTATTAAAACATTATTATTTATTATGTTTTATTGAAATATGCCCCAGTTAGTAGTTTCTTCCCTTTTTACTACCCATTTTTACCAATATTG
>CAYLYN010000077.1:0-18479 GCA_964387565.1 uncultured Rikenellaceae bacterium
CTGATAACAGGACAAAAGCCGTGGAAAAGCTGAAGTTATTCAGCCAGTGTAAATCGATAATATACTGCAGTGACGATATATTGCTGAGCGAGCTGATAGAATCTGATGAAAATCTGAAAAGAAAGGACCTGATATCATGGTCTTTGAACAGCAGAAATGCAGTTGTGAATGTTGAAAGAAGTCTACCGTCCCGGAGTAGTACCGGAATAAGTCTTAGTTTCAGGGGCGATCATTATAATTTTGAAGTTCCCTTCAGTGACAGGGCATCTGTTGAAAATGCCATTACAGTTACCGTGGTATGTCTTCATCTGGGAGTTGAAGAAGGTCTTATAAAAAAAGGCCTCAGCGGATTGGTTTCAGTGGCTATGAGAATGGAGTTAAAGCAGGGAATAAACAGTTGTCAGCTTATTGAAGACTACTATAATTCTGATCCCGGGTCGCTAGGTATGGCACTTGAATACCTTAAAGCACAGAATGGAAGGAAAACTACCCTTATACTATCTGATTTTTTACAGGCAGGAAGGACCGACGATGAACTCTATAAAGAAGTTGCTGATCTGATCAGAAAAACAGGGATCACACGATTCATTGGCATTGGACGATCGCTCGTGTCTGAAAAACACCTGTTCAGAACTGAAGACAGATTTTATTATTCCACAGATGAATTCCTGCGCAATTTTATACCTGCAGATTTCAGTAATGAGATAATTCTCATAAAGGGAGCCAGGATCTTCGAATTTGAAAAAATAGGTGTTGTTCTTGAACAGAAAGTACATCAAACGCTTCTTGAAGTAAATCTCGATGCTATTTCACAGAATCTGAATGCTTTCAGAAGTTTTCTGGAACCTGAAACTAAAATAATGGCTATGGTAAAAGCCTTTGCTTATGGTGCAGGTTCATCGGAGATAGCTTCCCTGCTTGAATATCATAGGATCAGTTACCTGGCGGTGGCATATGCCGACGAAGGGGTTGAACTCCGGAATGCAGGAATTACATTGCCTGTTATGGTAATGAATCCCGATCCTTCTGCATATGATCTGATGATCAAGTTCTCCCTTGAACCTGAATTGTTCAGTTTTTCATCATTCCGGTCCTTTACTGTAGCTGCAGAACGGCACGGGCTTATTGGTTATCCTGTGCATATTAAGATTGATTCCGGGATGCACAGGCTCGGGTTTGTGAAGGAAGAGATCAGTGGCCTGACTGAGGAAATAAAGCAGAAGGAATGTATCAGGATCATATCAGTATTTTCTCATCTTGCCGCAAGTGAGGATCCTGCGCTGGATGATTTTTCAAGGAAACAGGTTGCTGTCTTTATTGAAGCTGCTGCTCAGATCAGGGAGGCAACGGGGTATTCTTTTTTAAGACATATTCTCAATTCATCAGGCATTATACGTATGCCTGAGTACCAGTTTGAGATGGTCAGACCGGGTATTGGCATCTACGGCGCAGGCAGTTTCAAAGATATTTCATTGCGACAGGCAGGAAGATTCAAAACCAGGATTTCGCAGGTTAAGATTATAAGGGCAGGGGAACCCGTCGGCTATGGTTGTTCCGATATTTCTGACGTTGAGAGGAGCATAGCCATTTTACCAGTTGGTTATGCCGACGGACTGAAGCGAAAAATGGGTAACAGCAGAGGTAGTCTGTTCATCAAAGGTAAAAAGGTTCCTATTATAGGAAATGTTTGTATGGATATGTGTATGGCTGATATTACTGGAACAGATGCTGATGAAGGTGACGAGGCAGAGATCTTCGGAGAAAATATTTCTATAAATGAGATTGCATATATCTGTGAAACAATTCCTTACGAGATACTAACCTCAATTCCGGGTAGAGTCAAAAGGGTATTTTACCGTGAATAGACGCTTATAAAATGATTTATCCTGCATTACTTATCATCTCAAGAGCAGGAATATCAATAAGGGTAATCTTTCTTCTTTTTAGTCCTATTTTTCCTTCAGATGCAAGATTGGATAATGTCCTTATAGCATTCGAGGTTGTCATATTTGAGTGATGGGCAATATCATCCCTCGAAAGTGAAACATTAAGTGTTCTTCCATCACTTTCAAATCCGTAAATATCACCAAGCATCAAGAGGGTTTCAACTACCCTTCCTCGCACGTGTTTCTGAGTCAGTGATATAATCCTGTTCCGGGCGAAAGTCAGTTCTTCTGCTACCAGTTTAATAATTCTCATGGACAACTCAGGATTGTTTTTCAGAATACCTGTAAGGGTGTTTTTATCGAGCATGCATATAACTGAATCTTCAATTGCTGTTGCCGACTCATTCCAGGCAGTTGTTTGAAAAATATTCCTGATTCCTGACATATCACCCGGCCGTATAAATTTTAGGATCTGTTCCCTGCCTCCTACACCAGTTCTGAATATTTTGTACTTTCCTGCAGCGAGGCAAACGACTGTTTTTGCTTTTTCACCCTCCTGGTAGATGAATTCCCCTTTCTTTATATTCAGTGTATGGTTATTCCTGGCAATAGCATCCTTATCCCTGGAATTTAATCCTTTAAATACTGAATTGGGATTTTCAATACAGTACTCTATAAAGCTATTTGTGTAAAGCATATGGATTTATGTTATAAAACATATCAAAGGTAAAAATAAAATTATTATTCCTTCCTAATACCTTGCAACAAGAGGCATCCTTCTGCCTGCTCCGAAAGCTTTCGATGATATTCTGAGGATTGGAGGAGCCTGGTATCTTTTATACTCATTGAAATTGATCAGTGAAATAACCTTCCTGACCGTATTCTCATCAGCGCCATTTTCTATTATCTTTTCGGGAGGTTTCTGCAATTCAATATATTGATATAGAATATTATCAAGAACACTGTATTCAGGAAGTGAATCAGAATCAAGCTGGTCTGGTTTAAGTTCAGCAGAAGGAAGCTTCTTAATAATATTTAAGGGGATTATCTCCTCATTACGGTTTATATAATCAGCCAGCCTGTATATATCTGTTTTATAAACATCACCAATTACTGACAGTCCTCCTGCCATATCACCATATAGTGTTCCGTATCCAACGGCTGCTTCGCTCTTATTGGAAGTATTGAGTAGTATATATCCGAATTTGTTTGAGACAGCCATCAGAAGAATTGCCCTTATCCGTGCCTGTATGTTTTCTTCAGTTACATCCCGTTCCTTTCCTTCAAGAATCGGAAACAGATCCTCCTCAAAGGCAGTGAAAGGTTTTTCTATATTTATAATATCATATCTGGTCTTAAGCCGGTTTGACAACTCCACAGCATCGGATACTGAGTATTCAGATGAGTAGCGGGAAGGCATCAGAAGCGATCTTACGTTTTCATTACCAAGTGCTTCTGCAGCCAGACACAGACATACTGCAGAGTCTATTCCACCTGAAAGTCCAAGTATAGCATTAATAAGTCCTGATTTTCGAAAATAGTCGCGAATGCCCATTACCAGTGCTTTGTGAATGAGTGGTACTGGATCGGTCTTTTCAGTTGCTTTAATATTTCCGGTTCCGAGATTCTCAGTATCAAAGGTCAAAATGGCTTCCTCAAAAAATGGGAGCTTCTTATAGAGACTGCCCCCTTGATTGATAATGACAGAAGCCCCGTCAAATACCAGTTCAGTATTAGCCCCCGTCTGGTTTACAGAGATTACCGGGATTTTGTATTTGACTGCTTTGTCCCTGAAGATTTTTTCTCTTGATTCAACCTTTGAATATGAGAAAGGAGAAGCAGATATATTTATAATAAGGTCGGGTTTCTTGCGTGAAAGCTCCTCCATAGGAGAAATTGTGTAAAGCCTTGCTTTCTCAAAGTCATTGTCAAAAATCTGCTCATCCCACAGGTCTTCACATATTGTAAGTGCCAGCTTTTTTCCATTCAGGGTGAATACATCAAATATTTTTTCAGGTTCAAAATACCTGTATTCATCAAATATGTCATATGTTGGGAGCAGAGCCTTATTCGCAGTGAATAGCACTTTTCCTTCTGAAAGAACAAGTGCAGAATTGTACAGTTTCTTCCCCTCAGGATTTTTATTGATTACCGGTGATCCTACAATAGCTGTTATTCCGCGGCATTCTGAAGCAATTTCGTTTACTGTCTGGCTGCATTTCTCAATAAATTCATACCTGTCGAGAAGGTCGAGAGGAGGATAGCCAGATATACACAACTCGGAAAAGATGACAAGCTCGGATTGCTCTTCCTTTGCTTTGTTTATTGCATTACAGATGATTGATTTGTTATATTCAAAATTGCCAATGTGATAATTCAGCTGTGCGATTGTAATTCTCATAAGATATTTTTAGAAGTTAATCCCAAGCCTGAAACCAAGCATCTTATGCAATATTTTATCCAGGGGCTGATCTGCTTTATCTTCGGTAATATCAACAAAATTGCTGTCGAAATTCAGTCCCAGTACGAGAGCCGTAGTTCCTCCAAGTGAGTATTCAATGCCTGCAGTAACATGATAACCAAGGCTTACGTTTTTTAACTCGGCAGAGGCATTCTCTTTCTCAATCTGAAGAGAGGGGATCTCAGCCTTACCGCCCAGGACAAATTTAGGATCAATTCCCAGGTCAGTAAAGAAAGTCACGTAGCCAATCTGGTTAGACTTCAGTTTCAGGCCTATCGGTACAGCAAGATACTTTATGCTGTATATTATTTCATTTCCGGGTGGTACAGAGGTTGCACTGGTCAGAAGCAGGCTTATTGTGTCACTGTATACAAGTTTCCCTCCTGCTGTAAGAAGACTCAATCCTGTTGAAAAAGCATAGTTTTCAGTAAAATACCTGTTAAAGGTGAGCCCAAAATTGAAACCAGGTCTTGCTCCCTCATTAATAACATCTTTATTGTCGGATGTAAACCATCCGATAACAGGATCAGCATGAATGCCGAAACCAATGCTTTTCTGTGCGTATGTAATTCCTGCCGGAACTTCTGTGAGAAACAAAAGCAATAAAAATAACATTTGCCATGATATTCCCTTTTTTGGTATTTTCATACTGATCTGGTTTATACTGATGACATATTATGCAAACTTGTTGTAAAAGTAGCAAATTTAAACAGAAGTTTTTCTGGTTCGAATCTTTTGAGAATTACTAATAAAAAAGTGATTATTTTTGGTCCCTGAAATGACCAGCTTATGTGTAAAAAATATTTTCATTTCATTTGTGTTGCTGTGGCACTTAGTCTGATAGTGTCTTGTAAATCAGGCAGGTATGATGTGGATATTTCAGGAATCAAGGCAGATATCCGGATAAAAAGGCTTGAAAAGGATCTTTTTACAATTAATCCTGATGAAATCCCGGGTGCAATTCCCGGTCTTAAAGAGAAATACGGAGATTTCCTGCAGCTTTTCAGCTATGTTATAAACACCGGTGATGTAAATGACAGTTCTTTCAGTGATTTTCTGATCAGGTTCACTACTGATAAACTTAATAATGACGTATATAATTTTGCTGAAGCTGTTTTTCCTGACATGTCGGAGACAGAAGAAAGATTAAGCAAAGCATTCAGATACTATAAATACTACTTCCCTGAGAAAAGTGTTCCCGAAGTATTTACCTGTATATCAGGATTTAATAATAGTATTATAACAGGTGAAAATATGATTGGAATATGTCTTGACAGGTACCTCGGAGCTGATTGTGATTTTTACCCCCGTCTGGGGATTTATAAGTATCTGTCCGACAGAATGACTCCTTCAAATATAGTTCCTGACTGCATTTTTGGATGGGGGACATCAGAATGGAGTTACCAGGGAGCTGGCTATCCAAAAGACAATGTTCTGGCACAGATAATACACGAAGGCAAGCTGAAATATTTTCAGAAATGCCTGATACCTGATGTAACTGATGAGCTCCTGTTTGGATTCAGGTCTGAGCAGATGAAATTCTGCATCAATAATGAAGATCAGATGTGGCAATATCTTCTTGAGCATGATCTGCTGTTCAGTACGGACCAGCTTGTAATCAGGAAACTGACAGGGGAGACTCCCTTTACATCTTACTTTACAAATGAATCACCCGGGAGGGCTGCTGTCTGGACAGGTTTCAGGATTATTGAGTCATACATGGATAAGAATCCTGATATATCACTTGGAGAGCTGATGAACAATGCTGATGTTCAGAACATTCTTGAAAAGGCAAAATATTCGCCAAAATAAAAGGGGCCGTACAGCCCCTTTCTAATAATTTTAATAGTGGATAACTATTCTGGATGAATAGCCTCAACAGGGCATACATCTGCACATGCACCACAGTCAGTACATACATCCGGATCAATTTTATAGATATCTCCCTCCGAAATTGCTTCAACAGGACATTCATCTATACATGTTCCGCAAGCAGTACAGTCATCATTAATTTTGTAAGCCATTTCTATTATTTTTTTGATTAGTTAAATACAATAATCGACAAAATTATCTTATTTTTTTAAAAAGAAAAAAAATCCTGATAAATATATCATTCAGAGAGGAAATTAATTATCAGCCAGCTCATATTTGCTACACCTGTTCTGAGTCCTTCTTCATCAATGTCAAACTCCGGAGTATGTAGCTTTCTTATCTCTCCGTTATTTTTTCTTTTACCCATACCTGTTCTGTAGTATAGCGATCGGGCGATTGAGGAATAGAAGGAGAAATCATCCGAACTCATTCTCTTGTCAAAAAGCTTAACATTTTCTTTTCCAAGAAGTTCCTCTGAAAGTCTTATTGCTTTATCTGTCAGCTTTTCATCATTTATAAGGACCGGATATCCTTCGGCGATCTTTACGTCAACAGTTACATTGTTTTCATCAGCCGTTTCAGCAGCAATTTTCCTGATCAGATTTATCCCTTCTTCTCTCCATTTCTCATCAAAAGTTCTGAAGGTGCCTGCAATTTCCACCTTTTCCGGTATTACATTTGTAGCTCCTTCTCCTGAAATCCTTCCTATACCCAGAACCGTAGGAATACCGTTCACTGAAACCTTATCAGCCATCGTTTCCTTGAGTCTTACCACCAGCTTTGATGCAATGAACACCTGATCAGTTGTGAGACCTGGAAGTGCTGCATGTCCGCCTCTTCCCGATACGGTAATATATATTTCATCGCATGACGCCATATAGCTTCCTGCCCTGTACCCGGCCATGCCGCTCTCCAGTTCCGGCAGGTTATGAGTGGCAATTATGATATCCGGTTTTGGTGTCTGGAGTGCACCTGTTTCAATCATCAGTCTGGCGCCTCCAGGTGATTTCTCCTCTCCTGGCTGAAATATTAATAAAACAGTTCCTCCGAATGTTTGACTTAATGATTTCAGCAGCAAAGCGGTACCCATTACAATTGACATATGTGCATCGTGACCGCATGCATGCATCTTTCCTTCATTAACACTGGCATAATCTGCATCATTCCGTTCTGATATTGGCAGAGCATCCATCTCTGCTCTTAAAGCAATAACAGCTTTACCTTTTCCGCTACCTTTAATTTCTGCAATTATTCCTGTGCCTGCTATTCTATCCCTGTACGGGATATTGTTATCTTTCAGCCATTTACATATATAAGCTGAGGTATCTGTTTCTTCATACGATAATTCAGGATATTTATGAAAGTGCCTCCGGAGGCGAATCACTTCGTTGTGAAGCTCATCAGCCCTTGTCAGTATCATTTCTTTTAGACCGGGCATTAATTAATGTTGTTTTAGGTTAGAAATCAAGACTGAATGAAAGATAGAATATTCTCGGGAGGATGTAATTGTTTTCAATACCCCAGGCCCAGTCGGCTCTCACAAAATATCCAAGTATCTGTGCTCTGGCACCTGCACCGAAACCTGCAACAACAGGATTCCGGTTAGAGTCGAGTGTTACCTTTACAGGTCCGTTAGTGATCGTTTCATTATCGTAACCGTTATCGCTTTTCCATGGAGATATTCCGGTCCAGGCCGATCCTATATCTCCGAAAGCAACTACCTGTAAGCTGTTAAGAAAATTTGATTTAAGAGGATGGCCTACCAGATATCTTATGAAAGGCCACCTGATCTCACTGTTTATCAGGGCAAAGTTATTTCCGTTTCTTACATTCTGCCTGAATCCCCTCATGTTTGTGGCCAGTGCCTGGAAACTGTAATTCTGGCCGGGAGTTACCGGGGTAGTATTATTAAACATGGTTGTGCTGTTAAAAAGGTAACCCATCCAGTTGTCAACACCGCCAAGGTAATATAATAGTTTTGTGGTTCCGAATGACGAACTTGCAGCAAATCTGTTTGCCCAGATTAACTCTCTGTGAATACGTGTATATTTTCTGAAGTCAATCCCCAGAACAATCATGTCGGATTTTGCCCTGTTCAGCTGTTTATGATATTCTGCAAAGATTTTTGATCGGGTTCCGTAATATATATTAATTGATCTTTTCCTGGTATTGTCATAAATAGCTTCAGCTTTAAGGCTTCCCCAGTGTTGATAAATGTTTTCATAAGTAAGGGTTGCAACATCAGTCGACATAAAAACGTGCTTGTCATTCCTGTATGATGCAGTTCCTTTTAATGCCAGAACAGGAGTTATCGGTTTTGAGTAAGTAAGGTAAATATTATGGGAAAATGTTTTAAAGAGAGATGTGTCATTATAACTGAAAAAAGACTGCCGGTGGAAAATAAGCTGTTTGTCGAATGTGCCTTTGAGGTTCTCAACGCTCAGAAGGTATTCATTGCTGTCAAAATTGCCAGCTAGTCTGAATCCACCTGTAACCCTGTAATTCTCAAAAAGATCGACTGTGCCAAATCGTGTCAGTATGTTGAATCCCGGATTAAAATAAGGAGCACCACCGCTGTAAACCTGGTAAGAGTTGTTAAGGAAGCTGAAATCAATCTGTCCTACTATGTAATTGTTATAAAAAGAGGTCTCATATATTCTGATCAATGGGAATTCAAGTTCTGCTGTATCCAGATCAATATCCATATAATCTTTTCTCCAGAGTTGTTCGTAGTAATTCTCCTTCTCCTTTTCAAAAATATAATGTGATATATTTATCGGTTCATTTTGCTCATAATATTCATAAATTGGCTTAGTAAGAGTATCCCTTCTTTTTTTATCTTCTAATATCAGCCTTTGCCTCAGTTGTTCAATGCTGTCGGCTTTGTGCAGCATCAGTGTTTTATCTTTACGGTATTGAGTAGTAAGTATTTCACTTTCAGGAACTCTTTCCTGGTCATTGAAATCACCCTTCCTGAGATAATATTTTCGTTTATTAAACAGAACTTCGCTGAATACTCCGGGTCCGTCTGCCACTGACTGGTTTAAGATATTCCTGTCATAATTGGTAACAGGGTATGACTTGATAAAGTACCTGTAATGTGTTGTTGTATCAATAAAGCTTATTGTACTGTCGAACCTGGCTACATAGCGGTTGAAAATTCCGTTCTGATCACCGAGATAAGTTAATCTGTCCTTTGAAATTCCGCTTGCCTGAAATCTGTCAATGAAACGATTTTCTGATAACCTGATAAGGCTGGAACCTCTTTTGTTAAGATCATATGTAAACAGATCAAATGAAGGCGCAATCTTTTCGAAAGGACTGCCGGTATTAGTAAGAGTATCTGACATCCGGTTTGATGAGAACATAATCGTACCCGGATTATCCTTGAGGAAAGAGGGATAAAGATCATCAGCAACATCCCTTGTTATCTGTTCGTTGGTCCCTGAAGCAATAGTATGAATGTAGATATCAGTGGTCCCGTCTTTGACTGCCGACATAACCAGCCTTGTTCCTTCAGGTGAATATGAAAGGTCAAGGATTTTGTCAAAATACAGGAGGTTTCTGGTTTCCATCTTTTTCTCATTAACCCTGTAGAAATACATTAAAAGATCGGCCTTCTCTTCATTCACAAATGTCAGAATTCTTCCGTTGGGATGCCATGCCATTACCGGATATGTATCATCTGTAACCTGCTCAAATTTGGGTTCCTTTCTGAAAATTATCTTTTGCTTGCCGGTAGCATTGTCATAAAGCCAGATCCTTTTTCTTCCCCAGTCATTAGTTATATATGCTATGTATTCGCCTCCAGGACTTACCTTCACCTGCTGATATATCTGTTCTTTTCGTGATTTTCTGATCTGTTTTCCATCATCACCGGGTAATCCTTTGTCTTCAGAGTAGTTCTCCTGGTAATACTCTTTCCAGTCGGACAGAAGCTCTTTTAACTCTTTTCCCGTAACATACTGAAAGCCATCATCAATGTTCTTGTAAATTTTTGTCAGGTAAAGTATGTTTGGAATTATTGCGTCACCATATTCTTTGCCGATAAATCTCCAGAATGACATTCCTGCATCAATTGCGTCATCATATTCAAGATGATTTATATTTTTAAATTTTCCTGATTTCAGTCCATCTTTTACCCTGTTTTCAGCTTCATAATCCCAGTTGTGAGAAGAGTATTTAATAAGCCCTTTTATATACCATTCGGGCATGTTTATAACCTGTGAGCTGGAAACCCTGTCCCTGGTTTCAGCATTGTAAAGCATTTCATTAATAATTACTTCGGCAATAGAGGCAGCAATCTGGTTCTGAAAGGCGACATGATCGCCTTCATAATAGAGCATGACCTTGTTCTTAATTATCCTGCTGAATCCTCCTATATTGTATGACTCCTCGTCATATGTGACAAGTCCGATATTAGTTTGTTTATATTCGGCACTCTTGTTATATATAATGAAGATCATTCTTTTTTCAAGGGTATAGTCGAAATAGTCTTCAATTTCCTCAAGCTTTTTAGCAGCATAGTTGGCAGTGAACTGGGCCAGATCACGTCCATATTCGTTGAAGTAGCAATCAAAATTTTCGAACCTGTAAAACTGCCAGTAATAGTCGTAATACTGTACTTTGTTCTTTCCGAATGTCATCTGATGCCCATTATAAAACTGTCCGCTTGCATTAAGATAAAGCAAGACAGAGAAAATTAATATAGACAGTCTTCTTAGCCTGGACATAGCCTGAAAGGTTATCAGATCCGGATCATTTTAGTAACAAATTTTATTCCAAATAAAACATGTTCGGTCAGCAAAACTAATGATATTCTAGTTCTAAACAGAATTATTGGTTCAAAGTTTAAAATTTTAACAATTTTCCATGAATTTTATTGTTTCGGTCTGGTTTTTGTGAATAGTGATGCAACCAACGGGACAAAGATTTTGTTATTTAATGGAATCAGACACTTAAAATTTGTAATTTTGCAGTTTTGATTTTGAATCAAATTTAAGAAAGATATGAAAAGGTTATTTTTATTAGTACTGGCAGTAGCTTTTGGTTATGCACTTACTGCCCAGTTATCGGAAGCAAAGATTCAGTTGCTTGAAACAGAACACGATTTTGGTAAATTCAAAGAAGAAGCCGGAAGGCAGACATATGACTTTGAGGTGACCAATACAGGGAAAGATCCGCTTGTTATCCAGAATATTGTAGCTTCATGCGGATGTACAACTCCTGAATGGACCAGGTCGCCAATCCCTGCAGGGGGAAAAGGTAAAATAACAGCTATCTATGATCCTAAGGACAGGCCAGGGCCTTTCAACAAAACCCTTTCGGTATATTCCAACGCCAAACCCGAGGTTGTAGTGCTTACAATTAAAGGTGAGGTTACCCCACGTGAAAAAACCATAGAGGAGTTATTTACATTTCCGGTTGGATCAGTCAGATTTGAAAGCAACCACCTGGCATTTACAAATATTAAAAAGACAGAGAAGAAGATAAGGGTAATGCAGATAGTAAATACATCTGATAAAAATGCAAAGGTGGAATTTGAGAATCTTCCTCCTCATCTCCAGATCAAAGCTACGCCCATGACACTTAAACCAGGCCAGAAAGGAATGATTGAGGGTACTTATGATGCTACAAAAAATGCAGGATGGGGAAATGTCAGTGATATGGTGAAGGTAAAGATCAATGATGTTGTACAGCAGAATGTTTATTATTATGTTTCGGCAAACCTTGTTGAAGATTTTTCATCACTTTCAAAGGATGATATGCTTAATGCACCGGTTTTCAGAATATCATCCAACACTTATGATCTTGGAAAGATAAAAGGCTCGACTCAGAATGATGTTGAATTCAAGTTTAAGAATGAGGGGAAGAGAGATCTTATCATAAGACACATAAGATCAACGTGCGGTTGTACTGCAGTTCAGCAGGGAAACCAGGGCATAGGTATCAAACCCGGAGAGTCGAGTTCAATTAAAGCTACTTTCAACTCCGGAGGTTACACCGGCAAGGTTACCAAAGCAATATATGTTTACACGAATGATCCGAAGAATTCAGAAATCGTGCTTATGATTAATGCTGAAGTAGAGCAGCAGCCGGCAGCTTCGAAGTAACCTGATGGAGAAGGAGAGTGAATTTAAAAATACACTTATAGTACACGAAGGTATAAGCCAGCCTCCGAGCATCAATCCTGACCTTTTCCGTAAAACTGCTGCGCGCAGAAGGAAGAAATATTCAGTCGATGCATTTGTAGACGGTATAATTTCGGGAAACAGAACAATACTGAGTCAGGCAATAACTCTTGTTGAGAGTTCCCTTCCAAAGCATACAGATGAAGCCCAGGAGATATTGGAAAGATGTCTTCCCTACGGATCAAACTCTCTCAGGATCGGGATCACAGGTGTCCCGGGCGCAGGGAAAAGTACTTTCATTGAGACTTTAGGGTTATTTCTTACAGGTGAAGGAAGAAAACTAGCAGTGCTGGCTATCGATCCCAGCAGTTCAAATACAAGCGGGAGTATTCTTGGTGACAAAACCCGGATGGAACAGCTTAGCATTCATCCGGATGCATATATCAGGCCTTCTCCGTCTGCTGGCACGCTCGGCGGTGTTGCACGGAAAACACGTGAATCAATAATACTCTGTGAAGCTGCCGGTTTTGACACTATCCTTGTTGAGACTGTAGGGGTAGGGCAATCCGAAACAGCTGTTCACTCTATGGTTGATGTGTTTCTGCTTCTTATGCTTGCCGGGGCAGGTGATGAACTGCAGGGGATGAAACGTGGTATAATGGAAATGGCTGATATAATTGCCATCACAAAGGCGGATGGACAGAATGAGATGACAGCAATGGCTGCCAGGGCATTATATGAGAATGCACTGAATCTGTTTCCAATAGGCCCCTCAGGATGGAAGCCCAGGGTACTTACATGTTCTGCAAAGGAAAACCGAGGTATAAGAGAGTTGTGGGAAGTAATTAATTATTATCATTCCTTTACAAGTAAGTCGGGTTTCTTTGAGGAACAGAGAAAACAACAGGCTGTAATAAGAATGCATGATACTATTTCAGAATATCTCAGGAGTAATTTCTATAACGATAAAGCAATAAGCAAACTCAGCCCTGAACTTGAAAACAAACTGAATAAAGGAAGCATTACCTCTTACAAAGCTGCTAAAATCCTGATCGATAAATACTGTAATGGAAGAGGCTGTTGATTTTTGTTTATATTTGCACGAACTTTTTAAGATTTAAACAGTTATATATTCAAAAGATTAAAAATGAAAAAAAGCATAAGTTTGTTTGTTATGATTTTGCTGCTGGCATCATGTTCAACTGAAACAAGGTATGTTGTAAAGGGCAAGATTGAAGGTTCTGACAGTATAGTCTTTTTCCTGCAGAAAAGAGAGGCAGGGAAGGTTATTACTATTGACTCTGCTGTTTCAAAAAAAGGTGAATTTATAATGAAAGGCGGAATGGTTGATTACCCGCAGCTTGTACAGCTGGTCGCAGGGGATACAAGGAAAAGAACCTCTTTCTACCTTGAGAATTCAACTATAACGGTCAGTGGATCATTGGATTCTCTTTTCAAGGCTGAGATCACAGGCTCAAAAACGCAGGATGAATACAAATCATTTGTCGAATCAAATAAAACTCTGACTGATATTTATTCACAGATATACAGTGAATATCAGCAGGCTACCCAGACAGGGAACACTGAACTTTTAGCTGAGATTGAAAGAAGAGCTGATTCAGTTCAGAATGAGATGCTTAATAACCAGAAGAATTTTGTTCTGAATAATCCTTCCTCATATGTAACACCTTCAATACTTGGAAGTATCAGTTATGAAATGGAAGCTGATGAACTTGAATCAGTGATAAGTAAACTTGATACAGCTATTGCATCACTTCCGCAAATTGTTACCCTCAAAGAAAGGGTAATTCAGATGAAAGCAGTTTCGATTGGTCAGAAAGCACCTGATTTCACAATGAATGATGTAAATGGTAATCCTGTTTCACTTTCATCAAAAATCGGATCAAAACTTCTTCTTATCGATTTCTGGGCAGCATGGTGCGGTCCCTGCCGAAGGGAGAATCCCAACGTTGTCAGAGTATACACAGAATTTAACAAGAAAGGTTTTGATATTTTCGGAGTCTCACTCGATCAGAAGAAAGAGGACTGGTTAAAGGCAATTGCTGATGATAAGCTTACCTGGACTCATGTTTCGGATCTGCAGTACTGGAATAATTCTGCTGCAAAAACATATGCCGTTAGTGCTATCCCTGCAAATTTCCTTCTTGATGAAACCGGAACAATAATAGGAAGGAATCTTCGTGGAGAAGATCTTTACGATAAGGTAAAAGAGATACTTGGAAGTAAGTAACTTAACTTACTACTTCAACATTTATTCCGAGCAGCTTTCCTAAGCTGAGGAGCTGTTCGGAATAATCACCATATACCCATGGCAGGTGATTTCCGTAACTTGCCTGTTTCCTGACAAATTCACGGGCTGTTCCACTTTCCTTTCCAACCATATAAGCAATATCATGGCAGCCTATCGTTTCATCATCCCATCCTTTAGAATCCACCAGGACGCCCTTAAGGACCAGTATACCTTTACCAGATGGATCCATTCTTGCCACAGTTATGTCCTTAACATCATTTTTCATAAAGTCGACTATGACTTTTGTTCCCCAGCCTGATTCAACAAAGTGTGAAAGCTGATAAGGTAATCCTGGCTTATCATAACCATTCATTTTGATCCCTGGAACACTATGATTAACTGCCATAGTACCTTTTCCCATTGACGGATAGTAGAACATATTTCCAAAATGAGGTGATTTGTTTGAAAGAAGCATCAGCATATGCATGGGCAGGAGGCCTCCCAGATCCCCTTCACATGCTGACGGTATGCCAAGATCTTTGAGCATGGTATGGATAAGGCAGGGTGTGATATTCCACTTCTGAGGCAGCCTGCTCGTACAGAATTCAAAACATTCTATAGTGAAGGCATTGCAGTTATATCGTTTCATCAGATTAACAACAGTCTGGTAAAACTCCATGCTGCTTGCCACATATTTTTCATCAATGAATGAACGGCTGGCTCCACTGTATACGGTGTCTGCCATTTTTACAGCATCCAGCCGTGCTGATCTGTCACCCCTAGTCTTCTCCATCTCTCCGGAGAGTTCTTTATAAGGTATTATAACAAGCTCAATCCCAAACTTTTCTTTTAGCTTTTCCGGTTCATTAATCCCTGCCACACTGCATACAGACGGCCATTTCCAGTCAGTTGGAAAAAGGATCCTTGTATCAGAGAAATTCTTTCTGGCTTTCAATAATGAGAAAATCTGATTTATGTCTTCCACTTCATCAGGAATATAGCATTCAATTCCTTTGCTCCTGCAATATGCCGCTATATCAACTGTCCTGCAGCTGGGACCACTGCTGATCACCACAGGTTTATTATAACGCGCTGCTATATCAAAGTTAGAGACAGAACATCCATAGGGATTTATAAGCAGTACATCAGCCTTTTTTGCATCCTCATCAATTTTCATGTATTCCTCCTCTCTGATCCTGAAGTCCTCTACAAAGAAGATCTGCCCGGCTTCATAAAGGCTTACATTTGATCTGTCGATCCTGTCACTCTTAATGAAACCTTTAAAGGCTTCAAACTGGCTTGCCGCTGCTTTCAATTCCTGTTCCTTTGTCTCTCCCTTCCACCTGCATGGGCCTTCCCAGATATCAGTATGATACATGGCTGTCATTACCGGTTTAACAGTGAGCTTACTAAGGTATGGACTGGGAATATCAATATTTATTGGTATCCCTGTTGTGCTTTCAAACAAGCTGTTCATATAAAGGCCGTTAATTATGGCAGAACCGGTAACAGTAGCTATTGTGCCCTGCCTGATAAATTCTCTGCGGTACATGATTTCAGTTTTAGGTTGGTATATGTTAATTTATTAACAGAACTCCTTTAATGTTTCTGATCACATTTCAGTTAAGCTTCATCAATTACTTCCATAATAAATCCTGTACCCCTGACAGTCCTGATATCTATTTTCCTGTCATTCTGAACATATTTTCTGAGGCGACTTATAAAGACATCCATGCTTCGTCCGAGAAAATAATCATCCTCTCCCCATATCTCTGTAAGTATATCTTCCCTTGCCAGTATTTTATTCTTATTTATCATAAAGTATTTCAACAGCTGGGCCTCTTTTAAGGTAAGCTTTTCTTTGTTATTCCCGCACAGCAATTCCAGTGTATTGAAATTCAGCAGTGTGTCAGAGACTTTAAATTCATCATTTGCAGAAGAGTAGGCTCTGCGCAGGATATTATTGATCCGGAGTATTAGAATTTCCGGGTCAAATGGTTTTGTAATGTAATCATCAGCTCCTATTTTCAGTCCCCTGACAATATCTTCCTTAAGACTCTTAGCTGTCAGGAATATAACAGGTACATCCGGATCTTTCTCCTTGATTTTTTCGGCAAGTGAAAATCCATCCATCTCCGGCATCATAACATCCAGGACACAAATGTCCGGTTTATCCTGCTGGAACATCTCCCATGCTTCATTTCCATCACGTGCATGTCTTACCGTGAATCCGCTAATGGAAACATACTGAGTAAGAATACTGCCAAAATCCCTGTCATCTTCCGCTATAAGAACTTTCATCTGTATATGTTATAATATTATTAATAAGGTATATTTATTGTAAAAGTACTTCCTTTTCCCGGTTTGCTGTTAACATTAACTTCACCTCCGTGTGCTTCAGCAATTCTTTTTACATAGTACAAACCCAGCCCCAGACCTTTGAATTTATGGATATTACCTGCCGATGCCCTGTAGAACTTATCAAAGATATGTTTCTGATCAACTTTACTGATCCCGATCCCATTGTCAGAAATTTTAATACTGAGTTTGTCCTCTGATCGGGAGCCCTCAATATCAATAACAGGCTCTTTTATCGAATACTTTACAGCATTTGCAAGCAGGTTGTTGATCATTGTTGTAAAGTAAACAACATCAAGTTCAGCCTTCAGTCCGTTGAAATCAAACAGTTTGTTTATAGTTGCATTGTTGCCACCTCCTGCTCTGAAGCTGTCAACTATATCATTTAGCAGGTCTCCTACATCAATGTTTTTCTTATCTATCTCAAATTCAGTTCTCTCCCACATACTTATCTCAAGTATCATATTAATAAGCTGGTTCAGATGCACGCTTTGTTTCCCGATTAGCTTTGCAGTTTCCAGTATCTTTTCTTCATTGGTCCTGATCTGAGGCATCTCGAGGGTTTTACCGGCTACTGTAATTGTTGACAAAGGTGTTTTCAGCTCATGGGTCATATTATTAATAAAATCGGTCTTCAGTTCTGAAAGCCGTTTTTCCTCTTTGAGGTTGCGGTAGGTAATAACAAACAGAGTAACAACAACAATAATGCTTAAAATGCTCATAGCAAGTGTGGCTGCCGATTCTTTAAGTATAAGCTGTTGTTTATCAGAGAAATCTATTAAATATTCAAACCTTAGCCTGTAATAATTATCCTCCAGGTTGAACCAGTTGACAAGGATGGATCCTGATTTTTCCTGAAGGTTCGCTCCGGTCTCAGTTCCTGGTCTTAATCGTGTGCGATAGTCCTGTCTGTGAATTATAGCAATTGTATCTTCAGTGATAATATCCAGGTCATTTATTATGATTGAATAAACAAATTTCTTTTCCCAGTTTCTCCTTTCAAAATATCTTGCCAAAAGTTCTGACAGGTCCTGTTCTTCATTTAGAGCTATTGTAAAATATTTCAGAACCTCTTCTTTTTTCCTGCTCAGGCTTACACTGTCGATTACTTCCCTAAGTTCTTTTCCTGCAAGTTCCGACCGCTTGCTGAGTACGAACCTCACAGTATCGAAGCCATCAGTTGACAGTCGCCTGTTAATAAAAGAGAGTGCCTCCTGTGATCTTATTGTATATCTCAGTGAGAACATCTCATTTTTCTGTTGCCAGATGCCGTAGATTATGAAAACCTGAACGGAAGTAAGTATGATTATTGAAATTATTCCAAGGAACAGTACTGTATTTCTTTTTTTCATCCTTGTATTTTATCTATATCAAAAATATCGATTTATTTCCTAAAAGCGAAAAAGAGCCTTAAACATTAACCTGACATTAACCGGGTATTAACACAGAAGGCGATAATTCGATCTTATCTTTACATTATAAAATATTAATCGGAGGCAGCCATGAAAAAGTTAAGTACA
>CAYLYN010000078.1:0-1206 GCA_964387565.1 uncultured Rikenellaceae bacterium
TTTTTGTGCAACTAATGCATTTGTAGTTGGAAAATTTAAACCTTCTTGTTGTTCCCAAATGTAGTCCGCAGCGTTCATAAACTCTTCAGTAATTCTTGATGTATGATTAGATAATAATTTTTCAGCTCCAACTACAAGTATGTTGTCAAATTCTTTCCATCTATTTGCAGACCAAAGTGCAGCTCCTGAACCACCACATGCAGCAGGAATTCTAACAATTGGAATCCTTTTTTTGAACATGCCTGATAACATTGATGCCATGTGGCGTTGCATACTTCCATGGAAATAGAATTCTAAATTACTTACTGCTATTGCATCAATTTCATTAATTGTCATATCTGAGTCAATTAAGGCATCAACGCACGCATCGTAAGCAAGCATGTGTTCTGGTTTATTATTTACTCCAAACTTAGTCATTCCAACGCCTTTAATATACATCTTATTTTTACCCCACTTAGCAATTATTTATATTACTTTTCTTAGTTACCTTTTTTAATATTGTACCATAAACGATATTTTTTGTTTTTTTATACTTTCTTTATTTTAAATCCATCTCAAGACCTTTTATGAAAGCATTTTCATTAATATAATACATCATTTTTTTATCATTTGAAAATACTTTTTTTAGTGCTAAAATCTATCCCTAATGAGAGAAAACGAATTATCTAGGATTATTGTGGATATTGCTTTTAAGATTCATACGAAGCTTGGTCCGGGATTGCTGGAGTCAGTATATGAGGAAATCCTGTTCTATGAATTACAAGAACTTGGTTTGCAGGTTCATCGTCAGAAGGGAATACCGGTTATCTGGAATGAGAGAAAGATGGATCTGGGATTCAGGGCCGATCTTATTATTGAAAATAAGGTAATTATTGAATTGAAATCAGTGGAGGTTTTAGCGCCAGTGCATCCAAAACAACTTCTTACATATTTAAAGATTACAGGATTAAAGCTAGGATTACTGATCAATTTCAATGAAGTGCTGATTAAGGATGGTATAACAAGGATAGTTAATAATCTATGATTTCTCGCGAAGACTCAAAGTCGCAAAGTTTTTTTGGTATAAAGCAGCAGAAATCTTTATCGTATTCTTAGCGTCTCAGCGCCTTTGCGAGCCAATAAAATCTTTTTGTATTCTTAGCGCCTCAGCACCTTTGCGAGCCAATAAAATCTTTTTGTATTCTTAGCGCCTCAGCGCCTTTGCGA
>CAYLYN010000078.1:1306-18391 GCA_964387565.1 uncultured Rikenellaceae bacterium
CGTCTCAGCGCCTTTGCGAGCCAATAAAATCTTTTTGTATTCTTAGCGCCTCAGCGCCTTTGCGAGCCAATAAAATCTTTTTGTATTCTTAGCGTCTCAGCGCCTTTGCGAGCCAATAAAATCTTTTTGTATTCTTAGCGCCTCAGCGCCTTTGCGAGCCAATAAAATCTTTTTGTATTCTTAGCGTCTCAGCGCCTTTGCGAGCCAATAAAATCTTTTTGTATTCTTAGCGCCTCAGCGCCTTTGCGAGCAATAAAACCACTTTGTTTTATAAGCGTCTCTGCGAGAAAATTGAAATAACTTCTTTATTCAGCTAATCTGCTGGTACTGCAGGAACCACAACCAGGAAAATCTTCGGTTGGATTACATCCTACATCGTTATGTTGGGCGCAGGTGATTCCCCTTTTTCTCATTTCTTTATTATGGCTTATATGGGTGTCGGGAAACTTTCCACCTGATAAGATAAGGATCCTGATCCCTAATCCTATGGCTGCTATAGCAATTATTGCAAGGCTTAGTATGAGTAGTTTCAAAAACATTTCTTTCTCTACAGCTTAATATTTATTAACTTTACAGTAATGGTCTTCATTACATTAAAGCTTATTCGGGTGCAAAGATAGTGATCATTTCTTACTGTTGAATAAACAAGAGCTTCATAAGTTTGTTTAAATATCAGGAGGAAATAAATTCTCTTATAAAAGGTAATATGAAGAAATCAGATAATCAGTCAGATACTAAATTTAACAAGGAGGAGATCCTTGCCGACTACCGGCTTGCTAATCTTAGCAGGACTTTGAGTATTATCGGACGTCGTGAAGTTTTATCGGGCAGAGCAAAGTTCGGTATTTTCGGTGACGGGAAGGAGATAATACAGATTGCCATGGCAAAACAATTCAGAAATGGCGACTGGCGATCAGGATATTACAGGGACCAGACATGGATGATGGCGATGGGACTTTATGATTCACTTCAGTTTTTTCACCAGCTTTATGGAAATACCGACAGGGAAATTAATCCGGGAAACGCAGGGAGAGTTTTTAATAATCATTTTTCAGTCCCGAATATTAATCCTGATGGTTCCTGGAAGGACTTAACAAAGCAGAAGAATTCATCTTCTGATATTTCGCCAACAGCAGGACAAATGCCGCGTCTTCTCGGACTGGCATATGCTTCAAAATTATTCAGGCAGAATAAGGATCTTCATAAATATTCAACTCTCTCGGTAAGGGGTAATGAAGTAGCGTTCGGCTCAATCGGTGATGCCAGCACCTCAGAGGGGCACTTCTGGGAGACCATGAATGCTTCAGGTGTGCTACAGGTACCAATGGCAATTTCAGTCTATGATGATGGTTATGGGATCTCCGTTCCCAAGAAATACCAGACAACAAAAGGTAGCATTTCTGAAATATTGAAAGGTTTTGAAACAGAAGGAGATAAAAAAGGTATCAGGATATTTAAAGGAAAAGGCTGGGACTATCCCGGACTTCTGAAATTATATGAGGAAGGAATAAATATATGCAGAACCGGGCATACTCCTGTTTTATTTCATATAGAGGATGTTACTCAGCCACAGGGCCATTCTACCTCAGGATCTCACGAACGTTACAAGAGTGAAGAGCGGCTTAAATGGGAGCAGGAGTTTGATCCTATTGTAAAAATGGGGAAATGGATAGTAAGTGAGGGCATAGCCAGTGCTGAGGAGGTAGAAAAAGTGCGGACAGAAGCTGAGGAGGAGGCCAAAGAAGCAAGGAAGAAAGCCTGGGAAATGTTCCAGAAACCTATTAAGATCGAACGTGATGCTCTGGTAAAGATCATAAATGACCGGACCTGCCGATGCGCTGAGGAGGCAAAAGAGGAGAGTGTTGATACATATACTGACGAACTAAAAAAAGTTATTAATCCGATACGGAAAGATAATTTTGTAACAGCCCGCAAAAT
The DNA here is from genome assembly GCA_964387565.1 of uncultured Rikenellaceae bacterium. Lineage (GTDB taxonomy): Bacteria > Bacteroidota > Bacteroidia > Bacteroidales > VadinHA17 > LD21. The sequence goes on from CAYLYN010000078.1 coordinate 3,245, forward strand.
GCTCAGGAATGTCTGTGGTTCATGTGAAAAGTCTGGTAATCTGAAAGAGGAGCTTCATGGCTGGCTCAAACGAAATTATGATGATGCTCACATAAGCTACGACATGTTTCTGTATAACGAAACTCCCACCTCTGTTCTCAATGTGAAACCGGTTTCTCCTGTTTATTCTGATTCATCACCTGAAGTGCCGGGAAGACAGATATTGAGGGATAACTATGATAAACTATTTGCAAAATATCCTCTGCTGGTAACTTTCGGCGAAGATACAGGTGGTATCGGAGGTGTAAATCAGTCACTTGAGGGTTTGCAGAAGAAATATGGTGAATTGAGGATCACTGATACCGGGATCAGGGAGGCAACAATACTTGGACAGGGTATAGGTCTGGCACTGAGAGGAATGAGACCGATAGCTGAGATTCAGTACCTCGATTATCTTATGTATGCTCTTCAGCTCCTTAGTGATGACCTTGCAACCACCCATTACAGGACTGCAGGACAAATGGTAGCTCCGCTGATAATAAGTACACGAGGTCACCGTCTTGAAGGAATATGGCACTCAGGTTCACCAATGAGTATGCTTATAAACTCTGTAAGGGGTGTTTATGTCTGTTCTCCGAGGGATATGACCCGTGCAGCAGGTTTCTATAATACATTGCTTGAGGGTAATGATCCTGCTATAGTTATAGAGCCGCTGAATGGCTACAGGCTGAAGGAAGTGATGCCTGATAATATCGGTGAATATCGCATTGAGCTTGGGATACCTGAGATATTAAGTGAGGGCACGGATATAACACTTGTAACCTATGGCTCAACTGTTAGGGTGGCACAGGAGGCTGTCGATCACCTTGCTGATCATGATATCTCTGTTGAGCTGATAGATGTCCAGACCCTGGTTCCTTTCGACAGAAAGAAAATGATTCTTGAATCAATAAGGAAGACAAACAGAATATTATTCCTCGATGAGGATGTGCCCGGAGGAACAACAGCTTATATGATGCAGGAGGTATTGGAGAAACAGGGAGCATGGACATATCTCGATTCACCTCCGAAAACGCTCACCGGTAAGGAACACAGGCCTGCATATACAACCGATGGAGATTATTTCTCCAAACCCAGTGCTGAAGACATTTTCGATGCGATCTATGGTATTATGAAGGAAGCTTTTCCTGAGAAGTACTAGCCACCACCATGCTATCAAGGGCAGGCTCTCCTTTTGAAGGAGAGGTTTTCCATTCTGGCAACCGAACTGGACAAGATGGTTGATTCAGAGTATCTAGTTAGATACTTTCCCCTCCTTTTGAAGGAGGGGAAACTTCTTCAAATCACCTTATTCATAAATCTAATCAAAAGTTGATACCTGTGACCTAAAGGAGGTATAATCCACTGTATAAAAGTATATTATTTAATTTAATCCCCTTCTATGCCTTCGAGTAGCTGCTACAGTGTAGTAATGCAGGGGGTTGATTATTCTGTAACCCCTATTATCTTGAGCAATTCCAATGCTGCCTCACGTGGTCCGTTTGTTTCATATCCCGAAATTCCGAGTCTTGTACGCATCTGGCCGACAAATAAGTTGTTTTTGAAGAATGATTCAAAATACCTTTTTGCAATTTCTTCATGGCGGTCCATGTACTCAGGAGGACCGAATATGTTGGCAAAGTATGTATTAACAAGTCCGCTGGATGTTGTTGTACCTTTACTCATGACTGCTCCTGCACGGAATGTTTCAAGTGCAGTTTCGGCTGACCTGAATCTCTCAATAACAGGATGATCTGAGTCAACCTCCTCATAATTATTGGCATACAGGATATAATCAATTTTGTGCCCCTGAATTACAGTATCAAATCTGGTGACAGGAATAATGATCCTCGCATTTACCTGGCTGGGATTCATTATTATTGAACGATCGAGGTGACCAAATGCATATCCGGGCTGAAGATCATCAAGGCGAAGAAAAGCCCCGATTTCAGTACCGTATCCAATGGCTGCTCCATTTTTATCGATTTCTATGGAGCCCATATCATCAGCAATTATTGTAAGTTCACGTATATGCTTTTCTCCCAGGACCCTGAAGGCTTCCAGTGTTTCTGATTTTCCTGCACCGCTTTCACCCATCATAAGAATAGTTGCCTCTTTGTCTCCCTGAAGGAGAATTTTTACAAGGGCACCGTGAAATGGCATATTGTTACTCTTCATGATTATTGAATTATGCAGAGTAAGTACCATCTTCTTAAGGTAACCGAAATAGCCGAATTCAGGCCTTCCGGGGACTGCGCCTACAAAAATATCGTTATCACTGTCCTCGAAGAAGACAGTCGGTGAAGTTGAAAGTCCGTCGAGCACAGATCCCTGTACTCCATAGAAGTAGATCGCGTCAGGTTGTTTTCGGAGATCCTCATCATCAGCAAGCTGGAAAAGATTACACTGGGAAAAACCCAGTTCGAAAAATTCTATGTGAAAATATACCATTATCAGCAGTTTACCAATCTTTGCAGGATAGCATAACCACTCTTCAGGTTTAAGGTCGACCATATCGATCGGATTCTTATCAATCTTTTTAAAATGGCCTGTCCTTTTGTTCATCGGCTGCTGGATAACAAGAGGCGGGTAAATAAGCATCTGCCTGATAACAGGTATGTTATTCAGTTTTTTATACTTGTCGTTTTTGAATGCAATCTTTTTGGGTAAAGAGATAACCGACATCTCAGCTCCTGCAGGTATCTGGCGGTAAACATTCGGATGACTTCCAGTGATGTTTTCCTGTATCTGCCTGTAAACAGTCCTTATCAGATGTGTGAGTTGTTCTACAGTTTCATTGAATGTTCTGTAAGGCCTTTTGTCAAGCCTGTCACCTTCTGAATCATTAACTATGAAACGATCAAAGCTACGCCAGTAATCATAAAGGTATTCCACAAAACCAGCCAGCTTGTCCAGATCTCTTAAAAATATCGACGATCTTTCATAGATATGTGGTACAAGCTTGTTTTCGTACTTAACAAGATATGTAAGGGTTTTTATAAGATCATTAACTGTCTCTCTGTTTGCTTCCCTGGTTTCAAAAATATCAAGTAAAGGAGAATTCTTCTCTTTAAGATTTTCAATACAATGTTCAAGCACCTGACTGAATTTTTCACTTCCCAGCATCTCTTCAGCTGTCTCGCACATTCTCTCACGAATGTTCAGGACAACCTTATTCCCAATAATACGTAATGTACTCTTCTGCATATCTAAATTTTAACATTTGCAGCAAAAATATAACATTAATTAATTGAAGTTAAGCTTTTACTTAATTATTTTTGTAATATAATTCAATATGATTAAAAGTTATGCCACAGGAAATTGATCTTTTTGCCATACTACCGGAGGATAAGATTCCTGAGAAAGGAAAAATACTGATTTCTGAGCCCTTTCTGCCAGATACCTTTTTTAACCGTAGCATAGTATATCTAACTGACCATAGTGATCAGGGTTCAATAGGCTTCATTATTAACAAGAAGCTCGATCTCAGGATATGTGATGCCATAGATGGATTTGAAGGTTGGGAGGAATCACTTAATATGGGAGGACCTGTTGCACCTGATACCCTTCACTATCTTCACAGTCTTGGCCGGCTTATACCCAGGAGTGTACAGGTTGACAAAAACATTTTCTGGGGCGGTGATATTGATACAATAAGGGAGCTCATCCGAATCGGCAGGGTGAAGAGCAATCAGTTAAGGTTCTTTCTTGGCTATTCAGGCTGGTCAGCCGGTCAGCTGGAAAGGGAACTAAAAGAGAATTCATGGGTTATAGCTTCAGTAAATCCGGAAATTGTTATGAGCAGCCGGGGTGATGACACATGGAAAAGTGTGTTGAGAAACCTGAAGACCAAATACAGGGCCTGGGCTGATTTTCCGGAGTCGCCTGATATGAATTAATTACAGATGCAATATCCTGTAAATAAGCTCTTTCAATAAATCACCAGGTTCAGTGCCTGAATCACCAAAGCCTTTCGATTTCATATCAAATGTCCTGAGCAGGCTTATGATCTGAACGGTTTTTTTTGCATTATATTTATTGGCAGCACTCTCATAATCTTTAACAAAGAATGGATTAACCTTTAATGCAGCTGCTACATTATTTTTTGATTTGTCAGCCAGGTAGTGATATGTAAGCAGCTTGCTGAAAAAGCTAAAAAGGGAGGCTATTGTCAGGGTAAGCGGGTTATCCTTGGGATTGTCTCCAAAATATCTGACTATCATGTTGGCTTTAAGGATATTTTTCTCTCCAACGGCTTTCTGGAGTTCAAAATTATTGTAATCCTTACTTATCCCTATGTTCTTCTCAATTAACGCATTGGTTATTACCGGTTTGTCGGGAGGAAGAGTAATTATCAGCTTTTCAAGCTCGTTTGCTATTTTATGCAGGTCGGTGCCCAGATATTCAGTTAGCATGGCACTCGCTGAAGGTTCGGTTTTTATTCCCCTTTTCATAAGGAAATTTTCTATCCATGCAGGGATCTGATAGTCTCGAAGCCTTGGTGATTCAAAATATACAGCACTGGATTCCAGTAGTTTGTAGAGTTTAGTCCTTTTATCCAGACTCTTGTATTTATAGCAGAAAACGAGAATTGTCGACTGCAGCGGGGCATCGAGATAGGAGGCCAGATCTTCTATCTTTTTAAGCGACTGAGCCTCTTTTACAATTACTACCTGGTGGCTTGACATCATTGGAAAACGCCTTGCAGTATCTATTATAGCTGCAATGCTTGTATCATCACCATATATGATTATCTGGTTAAAAGCCTTATCAGCCTCTGAAAGAACCTTATCCTCTATATAATCAGAAATGATGTCGATAAAATAGGGTTCTTCGCCTGCCAGGAAATAGACAGGCTTGAAAATCCTCTTTTTTAGATCTGATAATATTTCCTCAATCGATACTGCCATTGTCAGAACCTCAGATGTTTTACAGATACCCCGTTCTTCTTGATCTCTTTCAGGGCAGCTATTCCAATTTTCAGATGCATCTCAACAAAATCATCGGTTACTTTCTTATCACTCTCCTGGGTTTTTATTCCTGTTGATATCATAGGCTGGTCTGATACTAGAAGAAGAGCTCCTGTAGGGATCTCATTTGCAAAGCCGACAGTAAATATTGTGGCTGTCTCCATATCAATTGCCATTGCACGGGTTTTCATCAGGTATTTTTTAAATCTCTCATCATATTCCCATACCCTGCGGTTTGTTGTATAAACTGTACCTGTCCAGTACTCTTTTTTATACCTTGTGATAGTTGCCGAAATAGCACTCTGAAGCATAAACGCAGGGAGGGCAGGTACCTCATTGGGGAGGTAATCATTTGAAGTACCGTCACTCCTGATTGCAGCAATGGGAAGTATCAGGTCTCCCAGCTTATTCTTCTTTTTAAGACCCCCGCATTTGCCGAGAAAGAGGACAGCATTCGGATCAACTGCGCTGAGAAGGTCCATTATAGTTGCCGCATTTGGACTTCCCATGCCAAAATTTATAATTGTAATGCCATCAGCCGACGCACTTGGCATGTTCTTATCCTTTCCCTCAACCGGTACATTATGCCACTTTGCAAAAAGCTCTACATAATATGTATAGTTGGTCAGAAGAAAATACTTTGTGAAAGTATCGATCGATTTACCGGTATAGCGCGGCAGCCAGTTATTAACTATTTCTTCTTTTGTCTTCATGCCGGGATAATATTTCTGGAATTACTGGATATATTTGTATGGCCATCAAAAATACATAAAGAATGTTGAAAGAGCTAAATCTGCCTGAATATTCATTCAAAACTAGAGGAAAAGAGGGAGAGGAGATGATACTCGACACGATCAGGCGCAAGTATGTCCGGCTGACACCTGAAGAGTGGGTAAGACAGAATTTCGTTCATTACCTGATTGATAAAGGAAAATACCCTCCTGGTCTTATCAGTATTGAGGTTATGGTTCCTCTTAATAGGATCAGGAAGAGAGTTGATATTCTAGTACATAACAGAAGGGGAAAGCCTGTTATGATTGTTGAGTGTAAGGAGCCTGATTTTAAACTTGAGGAAAAGGTATTTGATCAGATAGTTGTATACAATATGTCACTTAAGGTTCCTTATTTAGTTGTCACAAACGGTATGCATCATTATGCTTTAAGAGTTGACCACGAGGAGAATAAGTGGGATTATCTGCTCGCAATACCACTGTATGAGGATATAAGTTAAGGCGAAACGGTGCAATCCACCTTCGCCTCCTTCGGCAAGCTCAGGGTGAGACGCAATGGTGAAAAGGTTGGTTTTCAAAGTTCCCCTCCCGGGAGGCCTGTCCTGACCGTAGCGTCAGGGGATTAGTATATTGTTATCAGATTAGGCTTTGTTGTTTAATAGAATTGAAAGTTTCCCCTCCTTTTGAAGGAGGGGTGGCGACGCAGAGCGGAGCCGGGGTGGTTGATTCATTAATTACTTTTTAACTATGGATCTGTGAATATGTGAATAATTTCAGCATAAAGTAAATTTAACCTTCTTTATCATCCGCCAGGAAAAGTGTTACTTCGATTGAGGTAGCAATTTGGGAGATACTGAAGACAGATTTAATACCAGGATCCGGATTAAATATAAAGGGGGATAATGAATGTAATAATAAATGCAATGAATCTGCCAAATAAACAAATCAACCACCCCGTCCCCGATAAATCGGGGCCACCCCTCCTTCAAAAGGAGGGGAAACTCATTTAACCCTTTCCTGTAATTGAACCATGCCTATGTTGGCAACTATGGATAAGAAGATATAAAAAATAATCATAAAAAAAGATAAGGGAATTCAATGATCAACGTTACCTGTGCCATAATACGAAATGAAGACGATGAGGTTCTCATTGTACAGAGAGGCCATCATACCGAGCATCCTTTGAAGTGGGAGTTTCCGGGAGGTAAAGTACACAATGATGAATCGGAGGAAGAATGCATCATCAGAGAAATTAAAGAGGAGCTTTCAATAGATATAGTTATATGCAGCAGGCTCCGGAATGTTGAACATGACTACGGACATAAACAGATAAGGCTCATACCTTTTGTATGCGATACACTTGACGATCTGCCTTTACTTTCTGAACATATTGATTTCAAATGGATCGAAGCTGATAAACTGTTATCAGTTGATTTCTCTGAAGCGGATGTTTTTGTTGCTGAAAATTATCTTGACATGGCTGGTAAAAACAATAGACCAGCCAGGGAATATGCTACAGAAGAAGATCAGGCACTTAAAGATGATGCAGATCTGAAGAATATGGTCAACAGCCTGATGGGAATAAAGGAGGCTGAATGGGTAGCTGCTTCCGCAATCGATAATCCTGAGATTTTCAGAAAACTCATTGAATATTCATTTTCTCCTGATAAAAAACTGGCATTCAGGTCATCATGGGCTCTAACAAAGGTTTGTGACAAATATCCTGAATTGATATATCCTCATCTGACCAACCTTGTGGAATCTCTTCCAAAGATTGATAATGAGAGTGTTCAAAGGTCGTTTCTCCGGATAATATCACTTACTGATTTACACAAAATCGGAACAAAGCATCATGGAATGCTGGCAGATTATTGTTTCACTTCACTCAGGTCGGGATTTACTGCAATAGCCATTAAAGCTTATGCCATGGAGGCTCTCTATAAGCTTGCTCTAATCTATCCTGAGCTTGCCAACGAGCTTTCAGCTACAATCAATATGATTCAGGGAGAAGGTTCAGCCGGAGTTGTTGCACGAGGAAGACAGATTCTTAAAAAACTTACCTGAAATTTATTAACCACAGAGGACGCAAAGCATAACACAAAGAGCACAAAGGTTTTATTTTCAAAGTGATAACTTAGTGTCCTCTGTGGAATCTCTGTGCTCTCTGTGGTTAAAATTGATTTATAAACAGTCACTTGTATTTTTCTTTAGTACTTTTGTCAGTCAATTTTGATTAATTCTTATGAGAATTGTAGATACTAAAGGACAGTTATGTCCGGCACCACTTATTGCTACAAAGCGCGCTATCAAAGAGACACCTGTCGGAGAATCATTCCTGGTTCTTATTGATAATAAGGTCTCTTTTGCCAATGTCAGCCGTTTCCTAAAGGATAATAATACAGCTTTCACCTCAACAGAAAAAGACGGGACCTGGACACTGACTGTAACTAAGTCAGCAGGAGAACTGATAAAGCCTGATACGGCTGAATATTGTGAAACGGATATACCTCATTTTCAGAAAGGTGATTTTGTTGTGGCGATATCCTCCAACAGGATGGGTGAGGGGGATGAAAAGCTGGGGACCTTGCTTATGGTGAACTTTATCAAGGCTGTTCATGATCTGGATATTCTGCCATCGAAAATGGTATTCTATAACAGTGGTGTAATTCTGGGCAGGAAAGATTCAGAAGTGATAGAACAGCTCAAGGATCTGGAAAGGATGGGAGTGGCCCTTTTTCTGTGTGGAACCTGTATAAACCATTACTCCCTGCAGGAAGAAATAAAGATAGGAACTGTTAGCAATATGTTTGAAATTGCACAGATAATGTCATCAGCGGGAAAAGTTGTGAAACCATGACACCCCCAAACCCGACGAAACGGAGGGCTTGCCCCCGATCCTGCTTGCGCAGGATCACCCCCTGAAGGGGGTATAATTCGGGAAAGAATTTAGCCCCCTGAGGGGCAAGAAAGAAATTGAAAAAGTAAACATTATGAAAGTTGATCTCCTTAAACTTGTTGAATACGGTGGATGTTCTTCCAAAATCCCAGCAAAACAGCTTGAGGAGATATTGAAATTTCTTCCTCTTCCTTCCGATCCGAATATCCTGGTGGATATTGATACCCAAGATGATGCAGGGGTATACAGGATCAGTGATGAACTGGCGCTTGTTCTTACAACCGACTTTTTCCCTCCTGTTTGCAGCGATCCTTATGAATTCGGACAGGTAGCTGCAGCAAATTCCATAAGTGATGTTTATGCTATGGGAGGCGATCCGGTACTTGCACTCAATATCGTAATGTTCCCTGCAAAGGATCTTCCTTTAGATGCATATTCAGAGATTCTTAAGGGTGGTTTCGATAAAGCAGCTGAAGCAGGAGTGAGGATAATAGGAGGACATACAATTGATGATACACCTCCCAAATATGGTCTGGCTGTTACGGGATTTGTGCATCCTGACAGGATCATTACCAATGCCGGCGCAAGGCCTGGAGATAAGCTTATCCTTACCAAACCATTAGGGACAGGAGTTATCATGGCAGGTCAGCGTATGGGATTGACGGAGGAGAGGGATGTTGAGGAGGCAAAGAGACTGATGAAGCTTCTCAACAAAAGCGGAGCAGAGGTAATGAAGAAACATGGATTGAAAGGGGCTACTGATATTACCGGATTCGGTATTGCAGGTCATGCTTTAAAAATGGCAAAGGCAAGTAACGTAACAATAAGAATTAATTTGAATGATGTTCCGTTAATTGGCTATACATATAGTCTTGTGGATGATGGATGTATACCCGGTGCTTCTTTCCGTAACCTCGAGTATGCAGAAAAAGATACATTATTTGATCCGGAACTCGATTATAATCTCAAAATGATAGCCTTTGATGCACAGACGTCAGGAGGATTGCTGATAGCAGTTCCGGCAGATAAGTCTGAATCCATAATCTCTGATCTGCATGATTCCGGTCTTATTTCTTCCGCTATTATTGGAGAGGTGTTTCCCTTCCGTGGAAAATACCTGGAATTAAAAAATTAATTTTTTCTTTTTTAACACAGCGCATAAAGCATCCTTCGCCTGCGGCTCAGGATATCACAGAGTTCGCAAAGAATCAAACTCTGTGATCTCAGTTCATATCTCTGTGCTCTCTGTGGTTAAAGCAAAAAAGTCATAGGCATTTGCCTGATGTCTATTTCTTTACATAGGTATTGTGTATAGCCTTCTTAAACACCACCCAGTCCTCCTCAGTCATTCTCTCGGGGGTGAATAAGCAGATTCCTGCTGCCCCGTTCTCCATCGATTCCCTTATTGCAGGTTCGAGCTCCTCCGGTATCAGACCATGGTCTTCAGGATCAGCCTTTGAAGCCTTGTTTGCGGGGTCAGGACAAATAAACAATCCGCTGTACAGGGGTTTGGAATTATTGAGAGCTGTCACACCTTCCTTACACATTTCACCTATCCATTCTGTTCCTTCAAGGTAAAAGTCATTATACAGCATCGGGTAGAAGGCATCGAGGTTCCATTTATCCCATTCCTGCCTGACAATCACTTTTGCGATTGAATTCGGTCCCGGGAATACTGCCGCAGTGATCTTTTTGTTTTTTGCGTGGACAGCAACCGTAAGCTGGTTTACAAGATTGGTGATAAGGTCATACCTGAACTGCTTCCATTTCTCAACCTGCGAAGGATCATCAACATTTTTGATCTCAATACCGGTTTCTGCCATGAAATCATTTACACATTTATCACAGTAACAATAGTCATATTCAGGGAACTCCCTGTCCATAACCAGTCCGTATTTTTCCCAGAGTCCTTTTGCAAGTATTACATCCGGGAAGCGTATGAAGTCGAGATGAATTCCATCGACCTCAGGGATCTCTGCGATCTTACTGTACATATCTTCAAGATATTGCTGAACTTCAACCCGGTTGGGGCAGACGAAGTGATAATGATCGGCATAGGCCGGCTTGTCATAAGCTGATTCCCCTTTCCCGTTCACAGCATACCATTCCGGTTTCATATCAGGATTATAGTTCTGGGTGAGCGTAGGTATCCATGTATGAAACTCAAGTCCAACCTCTTTGGCGATTTTTCCTACTCGCTTATAGGCATCAATATTCCAGCCCGAATTATACATTAATCCGTCAACACCCTTTTCTTTGAGGTCCTGAAATTTTGCTTTAATCTCAGTGTCTGTAGCTTTGCCGGGACCTCCGGTCCATGCATAGACAGGGATTTTCTTTGCATTATCAGAAGAACAGGAAATAATCAGTGATCCTATCAATAAAAATATAAGGCTTCTCATAACAGGTTTTTTATGTTATTATTCTCCCAAAGATAACATTCATGAGGAATTATGAGATATGATACTGACTGGATGTGTTATTTAGGGCGTAATGCACGACTCATGGTGGACGGCGAACGACGCACGGCAAATGGCTCACGGGGCAGGGCCCACGGCACACGGCGCAGGGCCCACGGCGCACGGCTTACGACTCACGGTTCACGGCTGAAGATCCAGGGTGCAATCAGTATCTACCGGTAACCTGTTGCCTGTCGCCGGTTGCCCTCTGTTCCTTACTCCTCACACCTCATCCCCCGGATCTCATTTCGGCAGCGTAAAAAGAAACTCAATGCCACCTGAGGGTATGTTTCTTACCGATATTTCTCCTTTATGAAGAATTATGGCATTTTTTACTATAGATAATCCGAGTCCTGTACCTCCCTGTTTCCGTGATCTTCCTGAATCGACGCGGTAGAATCGTTCAAAGACCCGTGCAAGGTGTTCATCAGGAATCCCTATCCCATTATCTGAAAATGAAAAATGATAATATTTTTCATCTTCATGAAACAGGGTCACTTTTACAGTTGAGTTTTCGCCTGCATAGTTTATTGAGTTTTCTAGAAGATTCTGAAATACTGAAACCATAAGCGACCTGTTTCCGGTAACATAAACATCATCTTTCAGATCGCAGGTGACTGTCATGTTCTTTACCTGGTATGCCGATTTGAAGTTGTCTCTTACTTCACTGAAAATCTCATTGATTTTAATTTTCTCAAATGGAAAACTGGCTCCTGTTTCCTCTATCTTGTTAAGTACTGCAATATCATTGATAAGTTGAGATAACCTGTCAGTCTGGGCCAGTGCCTTTTCAAGGAAGTATTTTTGCTTGGCAGGATCAATTGCCGGGTCAGTCAATAGTGTTTCAATATATCCTTTTACTGAAGATACCGGAGTCTTAAGCTCATGTGCAATATTTGAAGTTACCTGCTGTTTAACTATCCTGCTGGTCTCCACATTGGTGATATCACTTATAATAATCTCAAAACTTTCATCGTGAAAAAGAATGCATTTAACCCGGAAATACTTACCCCCCTTTTTTATCTGGTATTCGGTCCTGGGTGGCTCTGAAGCTTTTAGACCTGACGACTTTTCCTTTTCAATAAAATCAATTACTGGTTTGAAATCGGGGATCCTGAAAAAATTTGTCGAAGATATTGTAAGCTCCCCTGAAATAATATTCATGTACTGGATGAAATGGTTGTTGGTGAGTATTTTGTCATTGTTTTTTGTAAAAAATCCAACCCCTTCATGAAGTATATTCAAATGATTAAAAAGTCTCTCTTTTTCAACTGCCAGATCATCCCTGGTTTTTGCCAGGTTCCTGTAAATACTTATAATCTCTTCACCGATAATACCAAGTTCATTTTTCGGGAAGGGAAGACTATCGTCAAAAGGTTCATTCCGGCTAACTTTAACCGCAAAATCCTTGAGTTTTGTTACGGACTCTCCGAATTTGTTGGTCACTAACAATAACAGGATCCAGATAAGAATAAATGAAAATAAGATGACAACAAGGAACATCTTTTCAGTTGCCAGAAAATTTTCGATGGTAATATCATAAACAAGAGCAGCTCTTATATAATACCTGTTATAGAACCTTGAATAATAATAATAATCAACACCTGTGGTATTTGATCTTCTCACCGCCGTACCAAAATCAGAGTACGTAGAAACCATTACTTCCGGTCTCTCTTTGTGATTTTCCATAATGTTCCAGTCATCTACCGAACTGTCATACAAAACATTACCTGTTGTACTGATTATAGTTATACGCAGCTCATCATGAGGAAGGATTCTTACAAGGGAATCAACCAGATGATAATCTCCATTTTCATAAATTTTATTGGTAATCAGGTAGTTATTGGCTATTTTGGTTATATTGAACAGTTCATCATTTAGTGTTCCGATCCTGTAGTTTTTTTCACGATGATATAAATATGCTACCATTACCATGGTAAATGCTACAAAAACACTGAAATAGTAAATAAAGAGTTTGTTCCTGAATTGGCTTCTGGCTATCATTGGTAAAATTTATTTATGGATTCAGAATTCGAAGAAATATCCATATCCCGTTTTATTTTTAAGGTTTGAACTGTATTTGCCTATTTTGCTTCTTATTCTTGTTATGTTAACGTCAACAGTACGATCGGTTACAATGACATCACCACCCCATATTCTTTGCAGAATATCTTCCCGTGAAAACATTTTTGACTGATTTTCAAGCAGAAGTTTCAAAATTTCATATTCTTTTTTAGTAAGGTCAATTTTCTTATTATCGATCAGAACCCGTTTTCTGACATCATCAAGTTCTATATCACCAAAACTTAATATTTCTTTATCCTTTGAACGCTCTGCTTCCGACCTTTTTAAGACAGCTTTCACCCTTGCTGTCAGCTCATTGATTGAAAATGGTTTTGCAATATAGTCGTCAGCGCCCAGGCTGAATCCTGTAAGTACATCATTTTCTGTGTCTTTTGCTGTCAGGAAAATAACAGGCGCTTCAATTTTGTATTCTTTTCTTAATTTTTCAGCAAGTTTGAATCCCGACATGGACCCCATCATAACATCAAGGAGAAACAGGTCAAACGTATGTAATGGTTTCCGGACTGCCTCTTCTGCTGAATGGGCGGTTTCTGTCAGGAATCCTGAATTGGTGAGGTTATACTGTAGTATTTCGCACAGATCCTCCTCATCATCAACTATTAGAATCCTGCTGGCTTTGGTATCCATATTTGATTGTCAATTAATTATTATTGCTTAATGTCATTTTTCTCTTTGTCCAGGTCTGTGTGTCTTATATCCGTTCCCTGAAGTGAATATATAGTTGCCTCGGCAATGTTCGTTGCATGATCCGCTATTCTTTCAATATTTGTGATAATATTTTTAAGCCCGGAGTAACTCAGCAGCATTTGTTTTGTTTCTTCACTGATCCTTGCTTTTGAAATACTGTTGATAAGGAGCTTCTGATTCATCTCATCAACTACTGAATCATTTTTGATAGTCCAGATTGCGTAATCCGCATCATTATTTACAAATGACAGAAGTGATTTTTCAACCATTATCCTTCCTGAAAGAAGCATATTCTGTATCACCCCGGTCATAGCCTTGTATTCTTTCGTCTCCCTGAGTGTCTCAAGAGTATCTGTTATATTCATTATCAGATCACCGATCCGCTCCAGGTTAAGTACCATCCGGTACATAGCCACAAATTTCCTTATGTCAGATGCAACGGGTTGATAGAGAACAATTATATTAATGAATCTTTCACTCATCGACACCTCGTATTTATCAATCTTCTTTTCGTTGCTTTTAAGCGACATGAGCAGTTCCGTATTTTCCTTTTTATCCTTTCCTGTCATCAGTTTCTCAATAAGAGTGAGCTGTGACAGTACCAGGTCAGCCATCTCATTGAAGCCTGCATGAAACTCCTGTATTGATTGTTCTTTTTTAATATTCATTTCCGGAATAATTAATTTACAAGTTAGAAAATTTCAATGATTAAACATTTCAACCAAATTTCCCGGTTAGGTAGCCTTCAGTACGGGGATCTTTAGGATTGGTGAACATTGTATCTGTCTGGCCGTATTCAACCAGCTCCCCAAGATACATGAACATTGAATTATCGCTTATTCTTGCAGCCTGCGACATATTATGAGTCACAAGAAGAATAGTGTAATTTTTTTTAAGTTCGACAAGCAGATCTTCTATTTTTGCAGTTGAGACCGGATCAAGGGCCGAAGTTGGTTCATCCAGCAAAAGTACGTCAGGATTGAATGCTATTGCCCTTGCGATGCAAAGTCTTTGCTGTTGTCCTCCCGAGAGGAAGGTCCCTTTTTTAAACAGGGAGTCTTTTACCTCATCCCATAAAGTCACATCAGTCAATGCCTTTTCAACTATCTCGTCACGCTCATTCCTTTTCAGACTTATTCCATTGAGTTTATAACCAGCAATAACATTGTCGTAGATGTTCATTGTGGGAAATGGATTCGGCCTCTGGAATACCATTCCTACCCTCCTGCGGAGCTCTATAGTGGACATTTGCGTGATATCATTGCCATTAAGATAGATAGTGCCCTTTGTTCTGATGTTGG
>CAYLYN010000079.1:0-18241 GCA_964387565.1 uncultured Rikenellaceae bacterium
CTTAGTTATGAAACAAAAGTCCTCTTTACAGAAGATCACAACTTTAATTTTCATACTTCTTGTAATAAGTATCTTCAATGTTTATTCTCAGACTGGATTAACGGAAGAATTCCAGGCGGCAATTGACAAAGAAGTATCTGACAATATGCCCGGCATCCTGATACATATTGAAAGTCCCGGAAGGAAAATCTCATGGAGCGGAGCTTCCGGCTACTCAGATAAGGATAAGAAGGTAGTTATGGAACCGGGACAGAGTTTCAGAATAGCAAGTGTCACTAAAACTTTTGTTGCTTCAATAATTCTTCGACTATGGGAAGATGATAAACTTGCTCTTGAAGATCCGATCAGCAGGTACATCTCATCTGAACATTCTGAAATACTAACCAGAGGCGGATATGATGTTAATAAAATAACAATAAGGCATCTGCTCACTCATTCCAGCGGGCTTTTTGATCATGCCCAGACTGAAGAATTTATGAATAAAATTTTCTCTGAACCCGGGCATATCTGGACCAGGACAGAACAGATACAGAAGGCTACCGAATGGGGAAAACCTGTTGGAGAGATCGGGGAACGGTTCAGTTATGCCGATACCGGATACATACTTCTTGGTGAAGTTATTGAAAAGCTGACAGGTAAAACAATGAATGATGCGATAAGAGGAGAGCTGGCATTGAAGAAAATGGGATTAAATGATACCTGGATTGAAGGATTCAGATCACCTGAGAAGGAAAACCGCATACATCAGTATTTTAATGGCACGGATACATATAATTTCAATCCATCACTTGACCTTTACGGAGGAGGCGGGTTTCTGTCGACCAGCAAAGATCTGGCAATATACTTTCAGAAATTGTTCAATAACAAGGTTTACAGATATGAATCAACTCTTGATACTATGCTTGCTCCTGTGCATTACCCTGAAAAACCACGTATGGATTACCGGAAAGGAATGTATGTGATCAATATTAACGGAATGGATGTTTACACCCATACAGGCTTCTGGGGCACCCAGGTTATTTACATACCATCAATGAATACCTCGGTAGCAGTAAATTACAGCCAGGTGTGGACTAAAAGCAGATATGCACCTGTTTTAAAGGAAATATTAGAAATACTGAGCAGAAAACAGATTCATCTATAGTTTACTGATCCTCCTGAGAATCATATCCCGGATTTCATTATTAGCGGCAGCATCGGCAGCAGATTTTCCGCTCTGGTTCCTGAGAGCTGCATCTGCACCTTTATCGAGCAGGACTTTAACAACTTCTGTATGACCGTTGGCTGAAGCAATCATTAATGCAGTTGTCCCTAAAGGTGTAGCAAAATCAATTTCAGCGTTATTATCAAGCAGTAATCTGACAACATCAGCATGCCCTCTAAGCGAAGCTGCAAGCAAAGGATTCATTCCGTCATTTGTAACCATTCTGATATCAGCTCCATTCTCCAGCAGAAGCTTCACAATATCAATCCGGCCATCCTGTGCAGAAACGAAAAGAGGTGTGGCTCCTCTCCTAGTTTTTGCCTCAATGTTTGCTCCGGCTGCAAGCAGAAGCCTGGCTATTTCTATCTGTCCCGTCGAAGATGCTATAAAAAGCGGTGTGGCAGACCTGCTTGTTGGTATTTCCAGGTTTGCTCCTTTTTCTATCAGTATTTTCACAGCATCTGCTTTTCCGTACTGGGCTGCAATATAAAGAGCTGTGAATTCCTGGTTCGACCTGAAATCAATTTTTGCACCCCTGTCAATCAGAAGCCCGATAATGTCAGTATGTCCCTGTAGAGATGCCATATAAAGTGCAGTAGTTTTTGTTAAGGTCAGTTCATCAGGATTTGCACCCTTGTCAAGCAAAGCTCTGGCAATCTCATAATGACCATTTCGCGATGCCATATGCAATGCCGTAAACCCTTCATTAGACTTGAGATCGACAAGTGCTCCCTTATCAAGAAGCCAGTCAGCAACTTCACGACATCCGTTCACAGAAGAATACATCAGCATAGTCCCTCCTGCTTTGTCCCTTTCATTCAGATCCTCAACATTACTGATCATTTTGTATGCCTGGTCGCATCTTTTATTCTTCAGAAGATCAATTATTTTCTTTGCAGGAACAGGATCCTGACCATTCATTTCCTGACTGTAAAATATACCAAGTACCACGAAAATAAAAAGGGAGAGTGATTTCATGATTTTAGAATTTACTTTATATTAATCGGGCATGTTCTTCTAAAAATCACCATCTAAATTCTACTCTGACATTTTCGAAAAATCTACCTGTTTTTGCCCTGAATCCCTGAAGGGATCAGGTAGATTTCTATCTAATCTGTCAAACGAGAATTAAGTACAGAGGCTAATATAGAAAAATTTGGATTATCTGTTTAAAAACCTTATTTATATTATATTGTTAGTATCTAAGTATATATTTGTTTTCAGTTTTTTATAAAAATCTGATATGGAATCAGAGAGAAGATTCAGATATGAGAAGAAAACAAGGCTGGTAGTTGTTCTTACTGCAGTTACGATGGCAGCTGAAATCTTCTTTGGTATCAGGACCAGGTCGATGGCTTTGCTGGCTGATGGAATTCACATGGGATCTCATGTTCTGGCTCTGGGTCTCAGCTGGATTGCTTATATTGTGGTACGAAAAGCTGAATCATATAAACGATTTGATGGTGATCCCGATAAGATACTTTCTCTGTCGGGATACAGCAGTGGACTTCTGCTGCTTATATTTGCAATAGTCATACTGGCCGAAGCAATTCAAAGATTGCTTTCCCCGTCTGAAATATTATTCAGAGAAGCAATTATTGTTGCTTTTACCGGGCTCATTATTAACATTGTCAGTGCTTTTATTCTGCATCACAAGCAGGAATATTCTGATCATAATATCAGGGCTGCTTACCTTCATGTATTAGCTGACGCATTTACAAGTATTACTGCTATTATTGGCCTCACTGCTGCAATGTTGTGGAATTTAATATGGATTGATGCTGTTGTGGCAATGCTTGGATCATTTGTTATAATTAAATGGTCGATCACACTTATGAAAGATTCAGGATCCGCGTTGCTTGATATGAACAGCCAGGATAATAATGCTTAATAACATGAATTAAAATACTTTCAACGGGGTGCTGAAGCAGTAAGCTGACTGTTCTCAGTTCACTGTTTCATATTTCTGCGAAATTCATTGTTTTAAAAGTAATTAAATCGGACCGCAAGAATTCTGGCGTGCTCTTCCTCGGGTTTATTGCCACTGTAAAAACCGATCTGGGTTTTAGGGGAATAAAAATAGACATCCCCTTCAACGGAAGGGTATAGCATATCACTTCCATCTTCCTTCCTGCCGGCTACAATATCTCCTCCTCCCCTGAGAACCAGATATATCTCCTCCTCATTACCGTGATTATGAGGATTGTTTGTGCCGCCTGATGCAAAATCCATTATGAACAAACTGGTGACCTGGCATGCAGCTGCAAGCCTGTCCCTGGTACTTTCAGTAGTTCCCATCAGCAGCTGAAATTGTGTAGTAGGTCCATGCGATGGTAATGTCTGGAATTTTACTTCATCTGTATTCGCTATCATCAACCCCTCTGTTTTCACTGTACATGATTCGGGTTTCAGCCTGAATCCCATTAAAAGAATGGTTAATTGTTGTTCGCGTGGATTTGACAAACTGAATTCCATTCCCTGAGGTATATACATAAAATCATTTTTGCTCACAGGAATCTCTTCTTTACTGTAGCTGATAATACCAGTTCCTCCCAGTATGAATATTACATGCTCCTCATTATCGTACCTGACCGGTTTTGTGTTGCCACCCGGATCGACAATAAGCCTGCCATAGCGGCTTGCTCCTCTTATTACCGATGAATTATCATCTCCTTCACCGAACAATGGACTATAATGTGCCGTTGCTGTTGACAGATCAATTTTAACTTCAGGTGCCGAAGCCAGTGAACGTTTAAGGTATTGCGCATCAGCCACTTCCGAAAATGCGAAATAAATACAAATGGAGACTATAAATGAAAGGATGATTTTTTTCATATTCAATATGAATTCAGTTATGTGTACAAAAAATTAATTTGATCCAACCTGGTTCGCATAAACCCCTTCATCATTAATGTGCCACCAGGGACCTCCTGTCTGATGGTAATTTCCGATAATCCCTTTCTGCTTTGCCTCCATCATTGTCATTGGGATATCAAATTCAGGTGTAGGTTTGAATAATCCCGGATTATACTTCAGATATTTTGCCTCTCTCAGGTATTTCTCCACCACTTCGTCTACTAATTCAATTCCCAGGCCTGGAGTATCTGGTACTGTTATTACTCCATTCCTGATAATCGGTTTAGGAATACCTTTCACCAGGTCATCAACCCAGGGCATTTCTATTGTATGACATTCAAGTGATATGAACTCCTTTACAGTTGCTGCAGTATGAACATTTGCCATCATACCTATAGGAGAAGATGCGCAATGCATCATTGTACCTATGCCATACTGATAGGCATAATCAGCAATCTTCTTAGTTTCGATCATACCTCCTGATGTTAGAAGATCAGGATGAATTATGCTGATTGTGTTGTTTTCAATCCACGGTTTAAAATTCTCAAGACTGAATATATCTTCACCGTTAAGTGTCGGAGTCTTTGATCCTGCAGTGATCTGCCTGTTCAGATTAACAGCATTGAATCTTGTAAAATGAATAACATCTTCAATATAGGCAAGATTGTATTTCGGGTCAGCCATAAAATTGCCAAGCTCTATTCCGCTGTCAACAGTCATATTACCAAAGTGATCAGCTCCAAGTTTTACATCATAACCTATAATATTTCTTGCGGTCAGTACATGTTCTCCCCACTTTTCCAGGCCTTTCCGGGTGGGTACATTCTTTTCAATTGCGCCGGGGATATCTTTTATAAGAGGAGGTGTAAGATCGATCTTATAATGTTTCAATCCCATATCAAGTCTCCTCTTCATCATAAGTTTAAGGTTCTCCTCCTTCAGAACTGTAGGACAATCAGCATATATATCAATAGTATCATGCACTTTATCACCAAGAAGCTTCCAGCACGGAACTCCCAGGGCCTTCCCTGCAATATCCATAAGTGCAATATCAACAGCAGCATATCCGCCTGCATACCTGCCTGGTCCGGTCAGATGCCTGATACTATTCAGAATAGGTTCAATGTCGAGAGGATCTTTCCCTACAAGATATGGTTTAAGCATAAGAGCCTGGGCTATCCAGCCTGCATCCCTTACTTCACCCAGCCCTACTATACCCTGGTTGGTATAAATCTTAATAATAGGAAAGTCATAAATAGAAGCAAGAGTGGCTCCCCTTATATCTGTTATCTTAAGATTAGCCGGCCTGGAATATGCCTCTTTAGGGTTCATGGCCAAACCTTCTGATATAAGACCTGAATAACCAAGAGCAGCTCCTCCAAGGACACTCTTCTGCAGGAAAGATTTTCTGTCCATAATGGTTAATTTTATAATAATAATTTACTAAAGTTAAAATAATAAGCTAATAAACAGGTCAGTATGGTAACTAAAAAAAGAAGATTAACATATCACCATAGCAACCTGAAGGTAATTGTTAACGGCTCCGATGAGCCTGGTCTTTACATAATATGACTCTGTGAACATTTTGAATGCGAGAAACTCATGATTTGGTACATTAAATTCATCAAAAATGAGGATATCTCCTTTCCTGAGATATGGTGCAATTGATGTCAGGGCAAAAAGGGTAGATGAAAAAAGGTCTGCATCGAAGTGAATAACCTTGAGGTTATTCTCCTGTTTGCCGTAGTCCGTTAGAAAACCGGGAATCGTATCCTGGAATAATCCCTTGAAGAATTTGACTCGCATATCATCCATAAAAGGAACTGAGGCGGCCATATCTCTTCTGCTGAATGTACCCCAGTCTTCAGGCAACCCCTCAAATGTATCAAATCCGAAAAACCTGGCGTTGCTGTGCTTCGAATTGTCAACCCACCATTTGAATGAATGCCCTGCCGCCACTCCTAATTCGATATAATCAAAGGCTTTATTATCGAGTCCGTATTTTTCTGAAACATACCTGTAAAGGTCAAACCTCCTTCCATATACTCTCCGGGGAGTATAGAAGTCATTCATAATTCCCCTCTTATCCTGCCTGGCAATCCATTTAGTAAGACTAAGAGTATTTGCAATGAATTTAAAGGGAGCACCTGACCAGCCAAGATAGATATGCGGCCTCGCAAGAAGCACAAGTCCCTTGATAAATGCATTTATCCTGATAAGTATCTTTTTCACTATTTTGATGTCCCGGTTGAAAGAATGATGATAAAAATAACTTTTAAGGTCTACCGAGAAGCGGATGCAGTGATTTTATTTACTTCCCGGAACATATGTTCGCTTAACCTTGTCAATCTCATTCATAAGGCCATCGGTAAATGTGTCACCGCCCAACTGCCAGTACATTATTCCGCCAAGCTTATTATCAATGACATATTTTGTTTTAGCTGCAATTGAGGCTTTGTCATCGTATGTAAAGAATTGCTTTTTCTCCTTATTATAGAGGTAGGGAGCACTGGCATTCTCATCCCAGTGATATACCCATCCGCTGTCGGCAGGCATTACTGTCGGCATATTCCTGTAACCTACTGTTGTTTTGAATTTTGCCGGCTGACCAAGCCCGTTATTAGTGCTCTCAACATTCTCAAAAATTTTACCATAGAATGCACCTCCGACAACAATCTTCTCAGCCGGAACACCAATGTCAATTAATGCTTTGACCATCCAGTCGGCTGACCTTGGTTGCTCCGGAGAAGAAAAGAGAGCTGTATGATGCATTGCGGTTTTTGATCCGGGGCCTGACATATCGTATGTCATAAGGTTAACATAATCTACTTTTTTCATTACCTGTTTCCATTGGATCGCTGAATCAAGGAACCGCTGGGAAGCTCCTGCAGCAAAACTGAGCTCTTTTTCATAGCCGAGTTTTCTAAGCTCATTTACTAATTTTGTGAAATTCTTTTTGTCTTCCGGAGCAAACTTATGTCCGGGATAGCCTGATATTCCTGGATATTCCCAGTCAAGGTCCAGGCCATCAACTTTAAAATAGTCATAAATTTCCTTTATTGACTCTGTAAATTCTTTTCTTCCGGCTTTCGTCGCAAATACATCTGAACATGTCTTGCATCCTCCCCAGCCGCCAAGCGAGATAAGAACCTTAAGATCAGGATTCTTCGACTTCATGGAAATCATCTTATTTATCACTGCTGTATCCCGGCCACTTCGTATGCCAAACCTATTTCCGTTAAGCCTGCCGAAACAGAAAATAATATGCGTCATCTGACTGGCATCGAAGTTGTCAAGAGCATCAGCAGGACCGGCATAATATGACAGAACTCTGATTTTATTCTGCTCCT
This sequence comes from uncultured Rikenellaceae bacterium, assembly GCA_964387565.1. GTDB lineage: Bacteria > Bacteroidota > Bacteroidia > Bacteroidales > VadinHA17 > LD21. The sequence continues at coordinate 7,411 of CAYLYN010000079.1, forward strand.
GAGAGAAAAGAGTCGTTGTTATAAAACAGATCAGACTCAATATTAAAAATCTCTTAATATTAACACTTCTCATATGTTTACTTTTTTGGTTTATTAATTATGAACTGATATCCCGGTAGATATTATAAAGGTGTAATTTCAATATTTTCTCCTCCAGGAACAGCCTGATAAAGAACATAATTCTCTTTACCATCCTGCTGTGCAGATACCTGCTTTACAAGGCTGCCCTGCTTAACAGTAACCTCTTTCCAGCCAGGTCTCACAACAGTTTTTAAGGTAAGTGGCAGATCATATACGGTTTTGTCGAGAGTATGATTCAGACTGACAACAATCTTCTTCCTGCTTTCGGATACGTTAACATTCGCATTCATCCTTTCTCTCATGTACTTTGCAGCATCGCCAAATGTAGCTACCCAGAGTTTGTCTTCCTTAGATCTTATATATTGAAAATACTCATCCACACTCTCACTTTCCAGTGCTTCCCAGCCTATTCCGTCAATGCCATGAATAACAAGCACAAGCCAGATATTATTTTCAGAAGCTGTTGTATCGACCCATGCTTTCATCATCGGAAGAGGTGTTTTTGTTGTTGCTCCCCTCTGCCATTGTACATACTCAATATTTTGTACAACAGGAGTTTTACGGCTTGAACGGTTCAGTTCAAGAAGGAAATCCTCAGGCATTCTGTTTCTGAGAGCAGGGTATACCTTATGGGCATATTCCATGGCTCTTTCATTTTCAGTTCCATAAGGGCATTCTGCTGAAAATATATATTTAGGCCCAAGCCGGTTAAGTATTTCATCCCTGCTTTTTTCCAGTTCGTAAAGCATATTGGGTTCGTCAAGGGCAGCCATATAAGGATGAGTGACCATATGACTGGCAAATTCATGACCCTGTGCAGCATATTCCTTTATCATATCCCAGGTGAGAACATCACCTCTGGCCTCACTCCTGCCAGCTCCTGACACAGGTTTTAATTCTCCCCTGTTTATCTTCGTATACAATTCATCAATTATTTTATATGCCTCTTCAGGTCTGTCTGCATCCATCTGAGCCCCGGCCCGGGTGAAATAATCACCACATCCCCTGTAGCCAAGATATCGTGCAGCTGATGCACGTTCAAAAAAATTATCCTTGTTTGTCGGGATATTAGCCGCTTCCCTGATTATTTCCTTAACAGGCCGGCCAATAAACTTTCCCTGGAATTCTGATCCCGGGACAGATCCTGTATTTATGAAAAAAGTCCCCGGCATATTAAGCCTGTTCATTATTGGTAAAGCTTTCCTGAACTGGTTTATGGAACCATCATCATATGTGATTGAAACTGCACCGTTACTACCATTCTGCCACCTGGTTATCTCAGTACGGCCTGCAGGCTGTGAACACTGTACAAGGATCATGGATATCAATAAAATGGAAACTGGTATTCCCGGCCGGTATTTTTGTATTGATAATTTCATAAAGGATACTGTTTATTGAATGTTATTATTTTCTAAAATTAAAAACTTATATCAAATAAAACGCGCGAACAGGAATCACAATTAACATTATTTAGCAATTTCATGAATCTCAATGCTTTTCTGCATAATCTGTTGTATATTTGTATTGTACCATAGATAAAAAGGAGGTGGCTATGCATGACTTTTTATGTCCGAAATGTGATGGTTATCTGCAGGCGGGAGATCACGTTATATTCAAGGTCAAAAACCAGAAAAAGCAGTCAGGACTTCTCCTGTTAAGTCCCCAGATCGGTAACTATACCTGTGTCAAACATCCTTCGTTCGTTTATAATGAGAACGATTATCTTGAATTTTACTGTCCCTTGTGCAGCAGTTCTATAACTTCAGACATAGATAAAAACCTGGCTCATGTCATTATGATAGATGAGAACGGGAAACGTAATGATGTTTATTTTTCACAGATCGCTGGTGAACACAGTACCTTTGCCACAGACGGCGATTCTGTTCATATTGAAGGAGAGGATGCCGGAAGGTATACATACTTCAAAATTGGTGATAAATTCAAAAAGTACTTCTGATATTCTGACTTTCACCTGAGCCGTTCAATAACTGTTCCAGTTTCTCTCACATTAATCTCTTATTGTCAGTGCACAAGTCATTTGCTCAAAGAATCATTACGAATTTAAAATAATTATACGTTTTTTATATTTTTTTACTTTTTTCGTAATATTATAATTTTTTTGTATATTTGTAATGAATTCAATTTTGAATATGACTGAAGTAATTACAAACAAAAAATATGATGCAATTCTTAATGCATCAAAGAACTTATTCTGGAAACATGGATTCAGGAGAGTAACCGTGGAGGAAATATGTAAGGTGGCCGGTACCAGCAAAATGACTTTCTACAGCTATTTCCAGAACAAAACTGATGTTGCAAAGACAGTCATTGACAAGGTTTATGATGATGGAATGATGGAACTCAGGAAAATTTTTCACGATGAATCAACACCGGCTGAGAAGATGAATAAAATAATCCGGATGAAATATGACGGGACCTACAGCATCAGTAAAGAATTCATGGATGATTTCTACAGGAATCCTGAGATTGGCCTCTCGGTTCATATTGAAGAAAAAATCAAGGGAGTGAAGATGGAATATCTGGCTCTCTTTAAAGAGGGTCAGGATAAGGGATGGATAAGGAAAGAGATGAATATTGAATTTATGTTCAGTTTTTTTCAGAGTATGGCTATTTACCTGTCTGATGACAAGATGCTGAGCCTATTCAGTACACCTCAGGACTTAATAATGGAGATTACGAATCTTTTCATATATGGAATAACACCTGTAAAAAAGTAAATGTCAGGAAGATCAGGAGTCATAGTATTATTGCTTGCTTGTTCAATAACCTTCACATCCATGGGGCAGGACAGTCTGAGTTTTAAAGGCCAGGTATCAGCATGGATGCTATATAATAAGGATAATGAACTGGCTTTTTATGCAGGAGGGCGTTACATACCACAGCTTAACTACATTCTGCCATTGAAAAATGGGAACAAGCTTGATTTTGAAGCATCCGGAAACATCAACGGATCTGCCGGAACTGACTTTTCAGATTCACCAGCATACCAGGGAAGTATTAAACCATACAGATTATGGGCGAGGTATTCATCAGATCAGTTTGAGATAAGAGCAGGCCTTCAGAAAATAAATTTTGGTTCGGCATCAATTTTAAGGCCACTTATGTGGTTTGACCAGGTTGACCCGAGGGATCCTTTGAAAATGACAGACGGGGTATGGGGAATACTGGGGAGATACTATTTTCTTAACAATGCAAATATCTGGCTGTGGGGGTTATATGGCAATGACAAACCCAAAGGCTGGGAGCTTGCCGGCAGCAGTTCACGTCAGCCAGAATTCGGAGGACGTTTTCAGTTTCCGGTTCCTTCAGGTGAAGCAGGAATATCATATCACCACAGAATAGCTGATATGGAAGACCTTTTATTACCGGGCATATCCTCCGCTGATGCAACTGAAAACAGGATCGGTTTCGATATGAAGGCAGATATAATAGCTGGTTTATGGATTGAGGGTTCATGGACAAACAAAAAAGAGGTTACCGGGATTTATGCAAACCAGGAGCTCTTTAATGCAGGTATAGATTATACTTTTGGTATCGGCAATGGATTATATGTCGCATATGAGCATCTGATTGCCTCCTCCGATGAAAATCCCTTTGAGTTTAAGAATACAAAAATGTTTTCCTTATTATCTGTCACCTATCCTGTCGCTCTTTTTGACAATCTGAGTGCCATATTATATTATGACTGGAATAACAACACTATTTACAACTTCATAAGCTGGCAAAAGCAATTCAGGAATTTTTCCCTGTACCTGATGGGATTCGCAAATCCTGCTGATTACAGGATACCATTGCAGAACGCCGATCAGAACCTTTATGCAGGAAGAGGCATTCAGATCATGCTTGTATATAACCACTAATAAAAACAATAATGGAAAAATCTCCGATCATTACAATTAAAGATCTTGTTAAAAAGTTCCCGATGGGAAAAAGTGAGTTTACTGCTTTGAACGGCATTGGGCTCACACTTAACCAGGGGGAATTTGCAGGTCTGGTAGGCCCCAGTGGTTCAGGAAAAACCACCCTGCTGAATATAATAGGGTCACTTGACGTTCCTTCCTCCGGTGAGGTAACTGTCCTTGAACATTCTATCAGCAAGCTTTCTACCCGTGAAGCCGCCCGGTTAAGAAAGGAAAGCCTTGGCTTCATTTTTCAGAGCTATAATCTGTTTGCTGTACATACTGTTTTTGAAAACGTCGAATTTCCCCTGCTTCTGCTTAACTATTCCTTTCAGGACAGGAGACGTATGGTAATGGAAGCTCTTGAATGGGTGGGACTAACCGATAAAGTCAGATCAAAACCACCTCAGCTTTCAGGAGGCGAATGCCAGCGTGTGGCAATTGCACGTGCAATGGTTAAAAAACCAAATCTTGTGCTCGCAGATGAACCTACCGCAAACCTCGACGCTGTTAATTCGCACCATATACTTAAAACCATGGAGGATCTTAACAGGGAATTGAAGACAACATTCCTTTTTGCAACCCATGACGAAAAGGTCATCGGTTACCTTCGCCGCAAAGTATCACTTGCCGACGGAAAGGTAATTGAAGATATAGCAAAAGCTAACTAAGAACTTAAAAAATGAAACTTGCAATTAAACTGGCAATAAGAAATCTTCTCGGTGCCGGTATCAGAACCTGGCTCAACGTAATAGTACTCTCTTTCTCTTTCGTAATAATAATCTGGATCAAGGGAGTAATGGTAGGCTGGGATCACCAGTCGAAAACAGATATGAAGAACTGGGAAATAAGCAATGGTCAGTACTGGATCAGTACATATGATCCCTACGATCCATTTACTCTATCTGATAGTCATGGCCCTGTTCCTCAGGAGTTTGCTGACGAAATTGAAAAAGGTGAAATGGAACCATTCCTGATAAGCCAGGCAACTATCTATCCACAGGGAAGAATACAACCGATAAGGTTAAAGGGTATCAACCCGCGACAGAAGATTTTCCATCTTCCATCCCAAAGTCTCGACACTGCAGTTACGGATGCAATACCTGCTTTTATTGGTGCCACTATGGCAAAGAACACGGGCCTCAGAAAAGGTGACAGGATGACTGTTCAATGGCGTGATAAAAACGGATCATTTGACGCAGCAGAAATATTAATCACCGAAATCTTTTCTGTCAGTGTTCCTGCTGTTGATGTCGGACAGATCTATATCCCGCTGGAAAAATTACAGTCCATGCTCGGGCTTCCGGGGGAGGCAACACTACTGACTTACAGTGATCCTGGTATAATCAGGCCCGTGGTTAAAGGCTGGACCCACAAGAGCTTTTCAGAACTTACTGTACAGGTGGATGAATTAATAAAAATGAAATCGTCAGGACAATCGATTCTGTATATGGTTCTCCTCCTTCTTGCTATGCTGGCAATATTTGACACGCAGGTTCTTTCAATTTTCAGGCGTCAGAAAGAGATCGGGACCTATGTTGCCCTGGGCTATACCCGTCAGCAGGTGGTAGGTTTGTTTACTGTGGAAGGTACAATGTATGCAGTTCTGGCTGCTCTACTGTCAGCTGCTTATGGAATACCTTTACTTGCCTGGCAGGCAAAAACAGGATGGACGATGCCAATGGATACCAGTGAATTCGGTCTGGCAATCGCTCAAACACTATACCCTGTATATACATTGGGTCTGGTTATCTCAACAGTGGCTCTGGTAACATTAACAACCTGTGTGGTAAGTTACTGGCCATCAAGACGAATTGCAAAAATGAATCCAACTGAAGCATTAAGGGGGAAAATACAATGATCAGATTTCTGTTTTTAGGACTTCTCAGGGACAGAGGCAGAAGCCTTATTCCTGTACTTGTGGTAGCCACCGGGGTGACTCTGACTGTATTTATTCACGCATATATTATTGGTTTCATGGGTGATACCCTTGAACTGAATGCAAGATATTCGACAGGACATGTTAAGGTAATGACAAAAGCATATTCAGACAACATGTTTCAGATCCCGAACGATATGGCCCTGACTGGCACCAGCTCTCTGATTGAGGAACTCAACCGCAATTTCCCGGAATACACCTGGTCGCCGAGAATTCAATTCGGTGGCCTTATTGATGCTCCTGATGAAAAAGGAGAAACGCGGTCACAGGGACCTGTCACAGGTATCGGGCTCGACCTGCTATCGCCCGGTTCATTGGAAATTAAGAGAATGAATCTTGAAAAGTCAGTTGTCAGAGGTAATCTTCCGTCAAATTCAGGAGAGGCACTGATCAGCGAAGATATGTCAGAGAAACTGAAAGTTAATCCGGGTGACAAGGTAACTCTGATCAGCTCAACCATGTTTGGAGGTATGGCTTTTTATAATTTTATCATCACTGGTACAATCTCTGTTGGCCAGGAGGGGCTGGATAAAGGTACCATATTCGCCGACATTGAGGATATAAGGATGGCACTGGCTATGGAAGATGCAACGGGTGAGATACTTGGTTTCCTGAGAACCGGATACTACGACGACGAATCAGCCATTAATACCTCTTCCAGATTTAATAACAGGAATGAAGGCAGTAATGACGAATTCAGACCGGTAATGAAAAGCCTCAGTCAGCAGGGCAGCCTTGGTATTTATGTCCGGATAGTGGGCTATTTTTCCTTTTATATTTCACTCATATTTATTATAGCTATGTCCCTTGTACTCTGGAATGCAGGTCTGCTCGGAGGTTTACGCCGTTATGGCGAATTTGGGGTCCGCCTGGCTATGGGCGAAGAGAAAGGTCATGTCTACCGCTCAATGATAATTGAATCTGTCATGATAGGAATAGCTGGATCATTAGTGGGTACCGCTTTTGGTCTGTTCTTTGCATACCTTCTTCAGAGATACGGACTTGATATATCAGGAGCCATGAAGGGATCATCCATGCTGACACCTGATGTGGTAAGAGCAAGAATAACACCTGTTGATTATTACCTGGGGCTTATTCCCGGTTTGATATCGACAGTAATAGGAACGATGCTTTCAGGTATCGGAATTTACAAAAGACAAACAGCCAGGCTCTTTAAAGAACTGGAGGCATAAATCAGGAAAAGATGAAGACAAATATTATAATACTTTGTGCTATGTTCATTCTGACCGGAAATATTAGTGGTCAGGATGCAGATGAGATAATAAGAAAGGTAGAGAAAAATATGTCATCAGAGAACAGGATCTTCGAATCAGCGATGACAATATCCGGTACACGTACCAGCAGAACCATAACATCGCGAACGTGGTCAGTGGGTGAAATACAATCATTCACCGAATACCTTACACCAGCGAGAGAACAGGGAACCAAAATGCTGAAGCTTGAGAACCAGCTGTGGATATATTCTCCATCAACTGACCGCATAATTCAGATATCCGGACATATGCTCAGGCAGTCGGTTATGGGATCAGATCTTTCTTATGAGGATATGATGGATGACAGGAAAATAACCGAAGTATATTCGGCCGAGGTAATTGGTACGGAGGTTATTGATACCAGGAAAACATGGATTCTTAAACTAACTGCAAAGGTTGAAGATGTGGCATATTATTCCAGGAAGATGTGGATCGACTCAGAGAGATATGTCCCCCTTAAAGAGGAACTTTTTGCCAAAAGCGGTCAGCTGCTTAAACGTACAACACTGTCAGATGTAAAACTTTTTGAAGGAAGGTGGTTTCCCACCAGGATGGTGTATAAAGACGTTATGAAACAGGGCAACGGTACTGAATTCGTTATTACTTCAGCAAAATTCGATCAGAATATTCCCGACTATATCTTCTCCAAGGCATCTTTAAAACAATAGAAAGTCATAAAATACTTTTTTTAAATCTTTTGTTGTAAATTACGTCGAATCCATAGTTGCAAACAAAACTGGTTAAAAATTATGAAGAGACGTGAATTTCTTGGAAAGACACTTGCCGGGTCTGCCGGAGTGGCCATAGGTGCCACCGGCTTACTTTCCTCATCATGTAAAGGAGCCAACGACAAAATAGTCATGGCTCTTATCGGAGCAGGTGGAAGAGGCGTACCTACTATTATAAGCTGTTGTAAGGAGAATACAGGAGTTGAAATCAAAACTGTCTGTGATGTTGATGATACGCGATCGTCATATGCAGCAGCAGAGGTTGAGAAGCAACTCGGATATAAACCGTCTGCAACCCGCTACATGAAGGAGATAATGGAAGACAGGGATATAGATGCAGTTTGGATTGCAACCCCCGACCACTGGCATGCTCTGGCAACAATATGGGCCTGCCAGGCGGGAAAGGATGTTTATGTTGAAAAAACTCCCAGTCTCTGTATCTGGGAAGGCAGAAAAATGATTGAAGCAGCAAAGAGATACAGGCAGATAGTACAGGCAGGATATCAAAACCGCAGCGGAGCTTATATTGCCAAAGCCCGCGATTATATTCAAAGCGGAATGCTCGGACAGGTAGTGCATGTAAGGATTTATAACCTTCTGCCCGGCTCGAAATGGATGCCCGAACCTGACAGCGAAGCTCCTGCAACAATTGACTGGAATGAATGGCTCGGACCGGCACCTGAGAGACCTTTTAACAAAGGAGCCCTTACCGGCTGGTATTATTATTATGCATATAATCCCGGTGCTTTAAATGATGCCGGGCATCAGCTTGACCTTGTAAGAATGCTTATGGGAAATCCGGGACATCCAAAATCGGTATATGGCTGGGGTGGAAACCATGTCTTTACTTCAGAAAGAGAAACCCCTGAAGAACAATCCATAACTTATGATTTTGAAAAATTTACCGTTACAGTCGACAGTTGTAATGCTACCAGTTATATGGCCAAGGCATCAACAGCTATCAGGATGGATCCTTCCAGGTTTCCTGAATGGAAGACTAATGCAGACAGGGTAGAGATATATGGTACCGAGGCTGTTATGTTTATGGGAAGAACTGGTGGAGGATGGCAGGTATATGGGCCCGGAGAAAAAATGATAGCCAGTGAGGGTGGTATACATCCCGATGCAGAACATCAGAAGAATTTTATCGAAAGCCTGAGAAGCAGGAAAAAGCCTAATTCCGACCTGGAGCAGGCTCATCTCAGTGCTTCACTTGTTCATTTCGGAAACATTGCATACAGGAGCGGGAACAAACAACTGTTAATCGATTCACAGAAGGAGCAGTTTATAGGAGACGATAAGGCTAACAGTTTCCTGAAAGCTGAATACAGAGAAAACTATATCATACCTGAAAAAGTATAAAGATACAATTATGGCAAGTGCAAATGATAAAGTAATCCTGGCCCTGATAGGCGCCGGAGGAAGAGGAACACAGGTAATACTCGGGATGCAGAAATGTCTTCCCGGTGTGGAAGTTAAATATGTCTGCGAAGTCGATAAGGAGAGAGGTGGAAGGGTGATAGATGAACTCGGAAAACAACAGGGGTATAAACCACTGAGGGTTGAGGATATGCGCCAGACTTTTGAAGACAAGGATGTTGATGCAGTTGTAATATGCACTCCGGAACACTGGCACGCACTGGCAACAGTATGGGCATGCCAGGCGGGTAAGGATGTATATGTTGAAAAAAATATCTCCCTCAACATTCCTGAAGGAAGAAAGATGATCAATGCGGCTAAGAAATATAACAGAATAATACAGTGCGGATTTCAGAACCGCAGCGGAGATTACAATAAAAAAGCCCGCGACTATATCCTCAGTGGCAAGCTTGGTAAGATCGTACTGCTGAAGGCATATTGTATGCTTCCCGGGAATAAACCCTGGCTATATAAGGAGGACGAACCTGTACCCGAAGGACTTAACTGGGATATGTGGCTCGGACCGGCACCGTCGGTTCCGTACAATGTAAGCCGTCATAAGGGTTATAATGAATTCTGGGCATATTCCTGTGGTCTGCCACTGGCCGATTGCGTTCATGTAATAGACCTGGCAAGAATGGTCACTGGTGACCCTGGCAATCCTGCTTCAACTTTCTGTGCAGGAGGCCGGGTACTGTATGACGACAACAGGGATATTCCTGACAATCAGACTATCACTTATGATTTCGGAGAATTTCCCATGACTGTTGAAGCATCAATTTACGGAGAGTACCTCCAGAAAGCTCCTCCTGAAGTAAGGTACAGCAGGGAGGTGTTCCCGAACTGGCCGTTCCTGAGCGACAGGATGGAGATTTATGGCACCGAAGGGATGATGTACCTGGGCCGTCATGGAGCTGGCTGGCAGGTTCTGGGTCCCGATTCAAATGTCATTGCCCAGGAATACGGATTCTTTCCTGATGAAGAACATCAGCAAAATTTCATCAATTGTGTCCGTACACGTAAAATGCCAAATGCCAATATTGAAGAGAGCCATAAAAGTGCAACGCTCGTTCACCTGGCCAATCTCTCATACAGGGTTGGGAAAAAACAGCTGTTCTATGACAGTGATAAAGAATTAGTAACGAATTCTGATGAGGCGAATCTGATCTCAAAGGGAACATACCGGCCAGGATTTGAGGTACCGGAAGTTTAACAATTTTATTCCCCCTTTGAAGAGCTTGCCCTGAGCAGCGCGAAGGGGGGCAGGGGGATGTTTTTTAGGAGGAAGTCGGAAGACGGAAGTCCGAAGCAGGAAGGTTGAATTCCCCCTTTGAATCCCGCTTGCGGGATCGGCGAAGCCAACGGGGTCAGGGGCATAGCCGTCAACCTAAGCATTGTTAAAATGCAGGAGATATTGGTATAAGTTTCCCCTCCTTTTGAAGGAGGGGTGGCGACGCGGAGCGGAGCCGG
>CAYLYN010000080.1:0-18131 GCA_964387565.1 uncultured Rikenellaceae bacterium
AAATAAGTTATGAACAGAAGAAAATTGATTTTTATTTCCGGATTACTGGTGACATTCTTCTTTCAGCTCCCTGCACAGATGCCTTTTACCGATAAGGAGCTCGGATCGGATTTCAACAGGGGAATGGAATTATTTTATAAAGAGAAGTATGCAGCCGCAATAAGGCTTTTTGATAAATATATTGATAATGAACTGGATAATGACAATATAAACGTTGCTGATGCCTCTTATTATAGTGCTGTTTCGGCGGTGAACCTGTTTAACCCGGATGCAGAATACCGAATGCTTAAGTATATATCATCATATCCGGAAAGTCCTCGTTTGAATGAGGCAAAACTTATTCTGGCCGACTATTTTTTTCAGAGTAAAAACTACAGGAAAGCGGCTTCATATTATGAGATGGTAAATCGACAGTTTATTGAAAAGGAAAAATTACCGGAATATTTTTTCAGGAATGGTTATTCACTGTACGTAAAAGGGGACCAGAGTGCTGCACTTCTTATGTTTTCTGAGATCAGGGATATTGATACAGAATATACTCCGGCAGCTGTTTATTATTTCTCTCAGATTGCATATGAGCAGATGATGTATGAGACAGCTATGGATGGTTTTATGAAGCTTAGGGATGATGAGACTTTTGGTTCTGTTGTGCCGTTCTATATAGTACAGATACTTTATATCCGGAAAGATTATGACGGAATACTGGAAATAGCACCCGGACTGCTTGAATCAGCAGGCAAGGAGCGAAGCATTGAGCTTTACAGGTTCATTGGAGATGCTTATTATAACAAGGAGAAATACAGTGAGGCACTTACATATCTTGAAAAGTATGTTGAGGGCGCCAGGGCAAGCGAAAGATCTGATAAATACCAGCTTGGCTATTGCTATTATAAAACCGGCGATATTGATAAAGCGATAAAAACCTTTCTTGAGATCGGTGTGAGAAATGACCTGCTTACACAGAATATCTGGAACCTTCTTGGCGACTGCAATTTACAGAAAAATGACAAGACACGCGCAAGGCTGGCATTTGGAGAAGCTTCAAAGATGTCATTTGACAGGGCAATTCAGGAAGAGTCGCTTTTCAACTATGCAAAGCTTACTTATGAGACTTCCTATTCTCCCTTTGGAGAGACAATTGCCGCTTTCACTGAGTATATTCAACGTTATCCGGGTTCTGAGAGAATCCAGGAAGCATATGACTATCTGGTTGCCACCTATCTTCAGGTAAAGAATTATAAAGCTGCACTTGCCTCGCTCGACAAGATTGTGAATAAAGAAAAAAAGCTTGAGGAGGCCTATCAGCGTGTTGCCTTTTACAGGGGGCTTGAACTTTTCAGAAACCTGGAGATGGAGGCATCAATCGACATGTTCGATAAATCACTTAAGTATGAGAAATATAACAGGTTGCTGAGAGCAAGGGCTGTTTTCTGGAGGGGCGAAGCATGGTACAGGCTTGCACATTATGACAAGGCTAAAACTGATTATGAAGAATTTTTAGGGATACCGGGATCGATGAGCGCAGAAGAGTACCAGATGGTCAGATATAGCCTGGGCTCAGCCCTTTTTAACCTGAGGGATTATTCAAATGCACTTAACCATCTGAAGACTTTTGAGACTTCTGCCAGAGATGTGAAACCTGAAGTTATGGCGGACGCACTGAACAGGATAGCAGACTGTTATTTCATATCGACCGACTATCAGACAGCCATTCAGTATTATGACAAGGTTATTGCTTTTGGGAATATCGATGCAGATTATGCAATGTATCAGAAAGGTTTTTCAATGGGCCTGATGAATAACAACCAGGGAAAAGTAGATGTTCTCACGGCCCTTACTGTCAAATATCCGCAGTCGGCCATCGTGCCAAATGCAGTTTTTGAGAGGGGAAGGGCTTTCCAGGTACTTGAAAACTATATTAAGGCAGAGGCTGATTTCAACGCAGTAATTTCTGATTACCAGAACAGTGCACTGGTGCCAAAGGCAATTCTCCAGCTTGGTATTCTTTATTTTAATCAGGATCAGAACGAAAAAGCGATTATACAGTACAAGAAAGTAATACAGAATTATAAATCTTCGGATGAGGCGAGATATGCACTTACAGGTCTGAAGAACTGCTATATTGATATGAATGATGTTGAATCCTATTTCTCATATATAAAGACGCTTGACGGGTACGGAGATGTAAATATGGCACAGAAAGATTCACTTCTTTATACATCCGGAGAGAACCTTTACATAAGTGCAAGGTACGACAGGGCATCTGAAGTATTTATGAATTACCTTTCTGAATTTCCTGAAGGCAGTTTCAGGATAAATGCAAAATTCTACCTGGCAGAATGCCTTAAGCTTTCAGATAAGAAGACAGAGGCACTGAAACTTTATAAAGAGGTATCTGCTGAACCCAATAATCAGTTTATGGAGCAGTCTCTGCTTTCAGCATCTGAAATTCTGTATGAGAATGAGGAATTTGAAGAAGCACTCGAATACTTCAGAAAACTTGAGATGGTAGCCATCAATGATGTCAATAAGCTCACAGCCCTGAAGGGGCAGCTGCAGTCAGCCTCCTTCATCGGTGATGCACAGACTACAATTACTGCTGCCGATAAAATAATAGCTAATAACAATATCCCTGAAGAGCTTTTACGCGAGGCACTTTTTATGAGGGCAAAAGCAAATTACAGCCTTAACAGGTTTGATGAAGCAATAAGCGATTTCAAACGTGTGGGGACCGAGGTTGTGAGTATGGAAGGAGCAGAGTCTAAATACAGAATTGCAGAGCTTCTCGAGAAGCAGAACCGGACAACAGAATCAGAAAGAGTTATAACTGAGTTTATTGACCTGAAAACACCTCATCAGTACTGGATGGCAAGGGTTTTCCTTTTGCTGGCAGATATCAGCGAGAAAAAAGGCGACTTATTCCAGGCAAGAGTGACCCTGCAGAGCCTGAACGATTACTATGAGGTAGATAATGATGGTATCCTCGATGAGGTAAAATCGCGGTTAGCGGCACTTGATGAGAAAAAGCAGCCATAGACATTTTAAAACTTAATGTTAAAGCCTGTAATTTGATCACGAAACAGAATGAACATGATAAAAAGAACCTTCATAACCACAATACTGATTCCCTTCGCTCTTTTATCTCTTTCAGCACAGGAGAAACAAGAATCAGCACTGCAGAGAGAGGTCACCCTTTATAACCCCTATAAACCTTCTCTTAATGTGGTAAGAAAACGGAGCTACCTGCCGGAGCTGAAAGATACTATGCAGGTCAGACCTCAGTTCAGATACGAAGTTAATGCAGAGCCATTTATGCCTGAGTACACAATCAGTCCCATTAAAGCAGCATCTCTTCTTCCAGATCCGCTTCCAAAACTTTATAAGAGCTATCTGACGGCCGGACTGGGAACCTATCTGTCACCCCTGGGTGAGTTGAGTATCACTAACGAGAGGTCAAAAAAGGGTTCAGTTGGTTTCTATGCGCGCCATTTCTCTACAAACGGAAAGCTTAAACTCGATAATGATCAAAAAGTGTTTGCAGGATACATGGATAATGATGCCTCTTTATTTGGTAAGAAATTCTTTAAGAAAAGCCTGCTTGAAGGATCAGTCGACTTCAGCCAGAAGACAAGATACGCTTACGGGTATGATCCTGAGATAACCGGGTATATTCCTGATAAAGATAGTGTCAGAATGAAATATTTCAATGCAGGTGCCACTACTTCACTCTCCTCATCTACTCTCGATTCTACAGAACTTAATTATGATGTGAACATATCCTATGATTATTTTCATCATATGAAGGATATGAACCAGCATAAAATTGCAGTGGATGGGATATTCTCGAGATCAGTAAAGGATTTCTATGTGGGAGCGGGTATAAATTATGAGATGTATCTGACAACCGGCTCCATGTCTGCAACTAGTGAATATATATTGGCTGTCAGCCCCTTCATAAAAAAATCGAGTGCGCTCTGGAATTTCAAGATTGGATTTGAGGCCCTGAGAGATCGCAGTAACGTGTTTCAGATATATCCTGATGTCGATTTTGGTTTTAATGTGATACCATCATATATGAGCTTCTTTGCCAGGCTAAATGGCTATCTGGAGAGAAATGACGCACTAAAGATAGTTTCAGAAAATCCATTTCTTGCCGACAGAAAATTCTTTGGAACACAGCCTGAGGCTATTCTCTTCAGCCTGCCTGATACTGATCATGAACTGATAATATCAGCAGGATTAAAGGGCAATACCGGAATCGGAGGATCTTACCTCCTTTCTGCATCATATTCAATGATCCAGTCGATGCTCTTTTATACCAACATGGTTTCGCCCGATACAGTTGTACCGCGCTCAGTGGGAAATTACTTCATGTTTATTGCTGATCCGGGTGAGTTGCTGAATATACACGGGGAAATGACTGGCAGGATAACAGATAAACTTGCATTCTCAGGCCTTGCCAACTTTTATAAATATGATTTTGGTATGACGGCCTGGAATAAACCTTCGTGGGATGCAAGCCTCGGTCTTGATTACAATCTGAGGGATAAGATTATTGCAGGGATTGAATTTACAGCACTGGGCAAGAGAAAGAATATCATTAACGGAGATTATTTCAGCAAAAATGCCGGCTATACACAAAAGGAGATAGAAATGCCATGGCATTTTAATATGAATATATCAGCTGAATACCGCTATTCTAAAATCCTTTCTTTCTGGACAAAGTTCAATAATATTGCCTTCAGGGATTATTATGAATGGGCTTATTACCCTTCTCACCGGTTCCTCTTTATGTTAGGATTTACATATAGTTTATAGCAACAAGAGGCAGTATCGAAAGAACCTTTAAACCACAGAGAGCACAAAGTCCCGATAGCTCCCGATAGCTATCGGGACGGGATCACAGAGTCCACAAAGATAAATCACTGTATTTCAATTCTCTGTGTTTGTGTATTCCTTCGTGGACTTTGTGGTTAAAGGATTTTCAACTTTTGAGACAGCCTCTTGAAAATCAGGAGATGCCGGGGTATTTATCTGCAATATTGACAGGCAGTTCTAAAGTGTTAATTTCTTGGTGATAAAAGTGCATTATTTTTCACCTTTTCATTCGGAAAAACCGTTTTATTTCAGTATATTTGTCCGGTTATTTAATTAACAAAATATCAATAATTTATAAGAGAAAAAGTGAAGTTGGATCCTGTATGGGGAAGTGGGAATAAATTAGTTCTGATTCCATCATCATAACTCCTTTTCTGAACAGAAGAAAGAGGTCAAGATTTTCGATCTGCTTTCTTTGATTATTGGTTTAAACAGAGATTTAATATTTCAACATGATATGACCGACAACGAAAAGAAATTAAAAGACAGTATTGATTATTCAGCTGATAATATTCAGGTATTGGAGGGGCTTGAGGCAGTAAGGAAAAGACCTGCAATGTATATTGGAGACATAGGTGTAAAAGGTCTTCATCATCTTGTTTATGAGGTAGTTGATAACTCAATAGATGAAGCCCTTGCTGGTTATTGCAAGCGGATAGATGTAACAATACTTGAAAATGGATCAGTTACTGTAACCGATGATGGGAGAGGGATACCTACAGGGGTTATGGATAAAGAACAAAAATCTGCACTTGAGGTTGTGATGACTGTACTTCATGCAGGTGGAAAATTTAATAAGGACTCATATAAGGTATCCGGCGGACTGCATGGCGTTGGTGTGTCATGCGTGAATGCCCTGTCAGATGAACTTTCAGCTGTTGTAATGCGTGAAGGGAAGATATTTAAGCAGGTTTACAGCAAGGGAAAACCAATGACCGCAGTTGAAATCATAGGGGAAACTGAAAAATCCGGAACAGAAATTACATTTAAGCCCGATGGCTCAATATTCCAGACAACCGATTTTAACTTTGAAGTACTTGCTGCCAGGCTAAGGGAGCTCGCATATCTGAATAAAGGAATACTCCTTACAATCAAGGATCTGAGAGAGACAGTGGACGATGGAAATGGAGGTTCTCATCGTTACGAGGAGTTCCTTTCAGAGCAAGGACTGAAAGAATTTGTGAGCTACATCGATGCGAACAGGGAGAGCATAATTGATAATATTGTTCATATCATATATGATAAAACAGAGTTTCCTGTTGAAATAGCCCTGCAATACAACAGCTCCTTTTCTGAGAATGTGTTCTCTTATGTGAATAATATTAATACAATAGAAGGCGGGACTCATCTTGCCGGATTCAGAAGAGGTCTGACCCGTACACTGAAGAAATATGCCGAAGACTCAGGAGCCACATCGAAACTTAAATTTGATATAAACGGTGATGACTTTAGGGAAGGGCTTACTGCCATTATATCAGTTAATGTGGCTGAACCCCAGTTTGAGGGACAGACTAAGACCAAGCTTGGTAACAATGAGGTGATGGGTGCGGTTGATCAGGCAGTCAGCGCTGCTCTTACTAATTACCTGGAAGAGAATCCAAAAGATGCGCGGGTCATTGTCCAGAAGGTTATTCTTGCAGCAACAGCCCGCCATGCAGCGCGCAAGGCCAGGGAGCTTGTTCAACGCAAAAATGTACTCTCCGGATCAGGCCTCCCCGGAAAGCTGGCCGACTGTGCTGACAGGGATCCTGCAAAATGCGAAATATACCTTGTTGAGGGTGACTCAGCCGGAGGAACTGCAAAACAGGGAAGAGACAGAAGGTTTCAGGCTATACTTCCTCTCAGGGGAAAGATACTTAATGTTGAAAAAGCTATGCAGCACCGGATTTTTGAAAGCGAAGAGATTAAAAATATTTTTACAGCTCTCGGTGTCAACATAGGTACGGATGAAGACAGCAAAGCTCTAAATATTGAAGGTTTACGCTATCATAAGATCATTATTATGACTGATGCTGACGTTGATGGTTCTCACATTACGACGCTTATTATGACATTCTTCTTCAGGTATATGGTTGATCTTATAAAGGGAGGAAATATATATATAGCAACACCACCGCTTTATCTTGTGAAGAAAGGGAAGATTGAACGATACTGCTGGACAGAAGAAGACCGTGAAGCTGCCATAAATGAGCTTGGACAAGGTAAAGAATCAGCCGTTTCCTTACAGAGATATAAAGGTCTGGGTGAGATGAATGCCGAGCAGCTCTGGTCAACAACCATGAATCCTGACACCAGGACTCTGAGACAGGTGACCATTGAAAATGCAGCTGAAGCCGATCACATATTCTCAATGCTTATGGGTGATGAGGTGCCACCACGCAGAGAATTCATTGAGACTCATGCAAGGTATGCAAAGATAGATGTATAGCTAAACTTAATCTTGTACCTGAATCACATCAACTTAGTTTTCGACTATTATTTCCTTCAGGATATCCTCTATATGGGTAATGATATAACCTGAGGAACCCTGGAAATTGTTAACCATAATTGTGAATGCAAGGTTTTTGCCTGATCTGGAAGTCATATAACCGGCATAGCACCTTACCCTGGTCATTGATCCGCTTTTGGCTTTAAGGTTTGATGCAAAAATCTCGTCATTGAAATACCGCGAAAGAGTTCCGCTATATCCTGCCTCAGGAAGTGAAGAATAGAAATCAGGAAAGTACTTTCCTCTGGCTCGCAGATAAACAAGAAGCTTCACAAGGCTTTCAGCATTAAGACCATTTCGTGAAGAAAGGCCACTGCCATCTTCAATATACAATCCGCTGGTATCAACTCCGGCCTTATCAAGGAACTCCCGGATCACTTTCAATCCTTCATTAGTTGTACCAGTGCCTCTTATCTGCTTACCAAGTTCCTTTACAAGATGTTCGGCATAAAGATTAACACTCTCCTTATTCAGGATATCAATAATAAATGTCAGCAGGGGAGATACAGTGGCTGATATAACTGTAATATTTCCGGTTTCTTCAGC
Organism: uncultured Rikenellaceae bacterium; assembly: GCA_964387565.1. Taxonomy (GTDB): domain Bacteria; phylum Bacteroidota; class Bacteroidia; order Bacteroidales; family VadinHA17; genus LD21. The sequence continues at coordinate 7,913 of CAYLYN010000080.1, forward strand.
CGGCTCAAGCCTTTTTGTTGTTGGCTTTCCTGTGATCCTTACCTCTTCCAGTTCAAGTTTTTTATTAAGGATTCCGGCAAGGAGCAATGGTGGATCCGGAATGGAGGCATCAAGTGTAACCTCCTCTGAACCGGCTGGTATTGTTCCGGAAATCCATCCTTCGGTGCTGTATGGTGCTGAATATACATACCAGTTTTCCCTGCTTCCCGAAGAAACAAGCCGGTTGGTGAATTTATATCCCTGGAGATCAGGAGTAATATCAAGAAGTTCAGCACCGGAACCACCCGGTATTGATCTGACCCTTATTTTACAGCTGTTATCGAATACTGACAGTCCATATACACCGGCGCCGTAATAGACACCTATATCTTCCCACAACCATCGCGGTGCTACAGGTTCATAATCGTACCGGGAATCATCAGTTATTACCTTACCCCTGACCTTTCTGATACCTTTTTTCTTTATTTCATCTGCCCATACAGAGATAAAGTCATTATAATGTTCCCTGAAATACTCCGAACCCAGTGAAGGATCTCCTCCTCCCTCAATAACTATGTCACCATCAAGTCTGCCGGACCTTTTTAAGGTACCGGTATATCCGACAAAGGTACTGAAGGTATATTCAGGTCCCAGTAATTCAAGTGCTGCTGAGGAGGTCACAATTTTCATTGTTGAGGCCGGAATCAGGGATAATTTCGGATTAAAGGCAAATAGTACATTTCCGCTGTCAGCATCTGCTACAAGGAATGATACCGATGCATTTGTCATTACGGAGTCGGCAAGAAAAATCTCAAACCTGCTTTCCTGGGAATTAGTCTTTACGGATATAAAGATTAATATCAGTGCCAGTAACTTCTTCATTGTTGTATCACCGGTTTATTCTGCTGCAGAGTCGAGAGCAAACCACAGGCTGCCTGGATGTCAACACCACGGCTGGCTCTTATTGTGGTGAGAATACCTTTACGGTTAAGTGCTTCCTTGAAATCATTAGTCTCTTTAATACCCGGACTTTTAAATTCTGAACCAGGTATTTCATGAAAGCGGATAATATTTATTCTGCATTTGATTCCGTTAAGTATCCTGGCAAGTTCTTTAATATGACGCGGAGTATCATTCATGCCTTCGAACAGAATATATTCAAAGGATACCCTGCGCTGGCTGTTGAAATCAAAATTCCTGATGATATTAAGAACCTCTTCAACCGTATTGGTACGCTGTATTGGCATCAGCTTTCTGCGTTCTTCATCAAATGGAGAGTGGAGGCTGACAGCGAGGTGGCAGCGGCTTTTCTCGAGAAAATCCCTGATGGGAGATAATAATCCCACAGTACTCACTGTAATCCTTGTAGGACTCCATCCATAGCCCCACTCACTGGTCAGTATCTCAAGACTCTTCATCACCTCTGACAGGTTATCAAGTGGCTCTCCCATTCCCATGTAAACCATGTTTGTCAGATTCCTGAATTCCGGAAGGCTCCTGAACTGGTTAAGTATTTCATTTGCAGAAAGGTTACCCTGGAATCCCTGTTTCCCTGTCATGCAAAAAATACAGCCCATCTTGCATCCGGCCTGAGATGAAACGCAAATTGTAGCACGATCGTTTTCAGGAATATATGCTGTTTCAATAAATTTATTATTAAGTACTTTATACAGATATTTTTTTGTGCCATCGCTGCTCTCAGCAGAACTCTCAGGAGATGTAAGTCCAAGTTCATACTCTGCTGCCATAGCATCCCTGGTCTTTTTTGAAAGATTAGTCATCTCTTCAACAGAGGAGATCTCTTTCCTGTAAAGCCAGTCTGCTATCTGTCTGGCTGTAAATCCGGGTAAACCAAGTCTCTTTGAAACCGAAATCAGCTCATTAAGTGTCTTACCATATAGCTTTTCCTTCTGCATCAATTATTACTATTTTGCTTTCCTTCTCCTATTCTCCCATTCTCCCATTCTCCCATTCTCCCTTACGCCCTGCGCCCCACGCCCTGCGCCTTACGCCCTGCGCCTTACGCCCTGCACCCTGCGCCTCACTCCTCACTCCTCACTCCTCACTCCTCACTCCTCACTCCTCACTCCTCACTCCCTGCGCCCTGCGCTCTCCGCCTCACACCTCAATCATACCTTCAAATACAAATGTTGCCGGTCCCGTTAACCAGATATCAGTAACTTTTTTCCCATCTATCCTGAATGAAACTGTGAGATCACCACCTTTTGTTCTGACACTGACAGTGTCCCTGTCAAAATGTCCTGATAATACTGAAGCAATGGCAGAAGCTGTGACTCCTGTACCACACGATAGAGTTTCAGCTTCCACTCCTCTTTCGAATGTCCTTACAAATATTTCATTATCAGATGCCTGGACAAAATTTACATTAGTGCCTGCCGGAGCAAAATCAGAAGACATCCTTATTTCTCTTCCTGATGAATTTACATCAATTGCTTCAATATTATCATTGAATATTATATAATGAGGTGAACCGGTATTTATAAAATAATTGTTATTAACGAATCCGGTTTCAGCAACATCATTCATCTTCAGGCTGATGAGGCTATCTTTCTGAATGGCATCATGAATTCCGTCTATTGCTCTGAAAATCATCTTTTTGTTTGCTATTCCCTCTTTTATGGCAAAAGCAGCGGAGCATCTGCCTCCGTTGCCGCACATTGACCCCTCATAACCATCTGAATTAAAGTATTTCATCTCAAAATCATAATCCTGATCTTCAGATATGAGGATCAGCCCGTCTGCACCAATTCCGAATCTTCGGTCGCATAATTTATTTATAAGAATATGATTGTCAGCGCTAAACAAGCCCTTTCTGTTGTCTATAATTATAAAATCATTTCCTGCGCCCTGGTATTTGTTAAATACTGTAATCATCAGTGTTAAAGTGTTGTTAAATAAATGAAGGTCAAACGAAAATTGTATGATCTTTGTAAAACATATCAGCAAAAAAACGGTTATAAAGATAGAAATCTTTTATGAAGGCATGGAATTTGAAATTCTAAAGCCGGCCGTAAAAAAGGTTTAATTAAAAACAAATTGAGATGAAAGCAAAGTATTTTATTGGATCATTTATAATGGCTGTTCTTGGTGCAACCATTACCTTATTGGTTTATACCAGGTTTATAGAAAAAGAAATACCTGTTATTTCGCACGACAGCTCATCAGTTGATGTTCAGAATGCGCGTGCACTTCTTACATCATTCCAGATGCAGGAGGGGCAGGTCGATTTTACATATGCAGCAGAACAGACTGTTCATGCAGTAGTACATGTTCATACTAAAAAAATGATGGGGGGATACGCACAGAATCCTATAATGGAATGGTTCTATGGAGACCGATATTCCTCAAAACCCAGGGAAGTAAGTGGTTATGGATCGGGAGTAATAATATCTGCTGATGGATATATTATTACTAATGACCATGTTATTGACGATGCCGATGAGGTTGAAGTCAAGCTGAATGACAACAGGACCCTGCAGGCAAAAGTGATTGGTAAAGATCCCAGTACAGATATTGCTCTTCTGAAGGTTCAGGCTGACAATCTGCCATTTGTCAGGTATGGCGATTCAGATCAGCTTAAGCTGGGAGAATGGGTTCTTGCAGTAGGTAATCCCTTCAATCTTACCTCTACAGTCACTGCAGGTATAGTCAGCGCTAAAGGCAGAAGTCTTGGTTTACTTGAGGGTGATTACAGGATAGAGTCATTCATTCAGACCGATGCTGCACTGAATATGGGAAACAGTGGCGGAGCTCTTGTAAATACAAAGGGCCTGCTTGTAGGAATCACATCCGCAATACTTTCTCCCAGCGGGGCATACGCGGGTAATTCATTTGCAATTCCGATCACAATTGTCAGAAAAGTTGTTGATGATCTCAGGGAGTTCGGTGAGGTTCAGAGAGCTATAATCGGTGTTAATATAAGGGATGTTAACTCTGATGATGCCGATAAATATAACCTTGACAATGTAAGAGGTGTTATGATTACAGGTACTGTTGAAAACGGATCAGCCCAGGAGGCAGGACTGAAAGCAAATGATATAATTATCGGATTTGATGGAGTGCAGGTAAATACAACAGCTGAACTTCAGGAGCAGGTTGGAAAGCATCGTCCCGGCGATAAAGCTAAGGTAACTTATATCAGAAACGGTAAGGAGTCAACTGTAAATGTGACACTTAAGAATGTTGCAGGAGATACTAATGTTGTAACAGCCCAGACCGGAACTGATGTTGTTTTTGGAGCACGTCTCGCAGGATTAAGCTCAACAGAAAGAAAATCATTCGATGTAGATTATGGAGTAAAGGTAACCGAGGTTAATGATGGTAAGTTCCGCGATCTTGGTATCAGAAAAGGATATGTCATACTGAATGTTAACGGTAAAAAGGTATATTCCCCTGCTGATGTTCGTAAATTTTCAGATAATGAATCAACCCTTAAATCATTAGGAGGTGTTCAGGCAGACGGAACAATATTCAGCTACCAGTTTGGCAACTAAAAGAATATATGCATAAGTTGTTGATATACAGGGGATTAATAAAATAGCCTCCCCTGCATACAACAATATCAGATTATTTTTGTTATTACACAATAAAGCCGTATCTTTGCGGAAATTTTTTCTTAAGCAGAATGAGACAATTAAAGATTACCAAATCCATTACCAATAGAGAAAGTGCGTCACTGGACAAATATCTGCAGGAAATTGGTAAGGAGGAGTTGATATCAGTGGAAGAGGAAGTGGAATTGGCTCAGCGAATTAAGAAAGGAGACAGGGCTGCACTCGAAAAACTTACCAAGGCGAATCTGCGTTTTGTCGTATCTGTGGCCAAGCAGTATCAGAACCAGGGACTCAGCCTTCCCGATCTTATCAATGAAGGAAATCTGGGACTTATAAAAGCAGCTGAAAAATTTGATGAGACGCGTGGATTCAAATTTATCTCATATGCAGTATGGTGGATCCGACAGTCAATCCTTCAGGCATTAGCTGAACAGTCCCGTATTGTAAGATTACCATTGAACCAGGTCGGCTCCCTGAATAAAATAAACAAGGCTTTTTCAAAATTTGAACAGGAGAACGAACGTACTCCTTCACCTGAAGAGCTTGCTGATGTTCTTGAACTACCCAAAGAGAAGGTTACTGATACTCTTAAGGTCTCAGGACGGCATGTCTCAGTTGATGCTCCTTTTATCGAAGGAGAGGATAACAGTCTTCTGGATGTTCTTACAAATTCTGATTCACCTGTGGCTGACAAGCTTCTTATGGATGAGTCACTTTCAAGAGAGATTTACAGGGCACTTGCAACACTTACCGAAAGGGAGAGAGATATAATAAGGTATTTCTTCGGGATTGGGTGCCAGGAAATGACTCTTGAGGAGATTGGCGAGAAATTCGGACTGACACGTGAAAGAGTTCGTCAGATTAAAGAAAAAGCTATCAGGAGGCTCAGGCATGCATCAAGAAGCCGCCTTCTTAAAGGTTACCTCGGATAGAAAAAATATTATCAATAAGAGGTTTTCTCAAAAGACATTTTAACCACCCCGTCCCCGATAAATCGTGGCTACTCTTCCTTGAAAAGGAGGGGAGATATTTGGAATTAATAAATTAACTTTGGGGATGTTGAAAGAGCCAAAATCCATAAACCACAGAGGTCACAAAGAAAAACACAGAGAACACAAAGAAATAATAATCAATGCTTTACCTTTGTGTTCTTTGTGATCCCGATAGCTATCGGGACTTTGTGTTCTTTGTGGTTAAAAGTAACTTTTTCAACAGCCCCCAGCCCTGTAGATAGTCAGGGGGGAGGTGGTTGACTTTTTTGACATCCTCTTTATATTTTTGAATACTACACTACCTGTGATGGACTTCAAATTAGTTTCTGACTTTCAACCAACAGGCGACCAGCCTGAGGCAATAAAACAGCTTGTTGAGGGACTTGAAAAAGGGATCCCTTTCCAGACCCTCCTCGGAGTAACTGGTTCGGGTAAAACATTCACTATTGCAAACGTAATAGAGCAGGTGAACAGGCCTGTACTTGTCCTTAGTCATAATAAGACTCTGGCAGCCCAGCTGTATGGTGAATTCAAACAGTTTTTCCCGGAAAACAGGGTGGAGTATTTTGTCTCATATTACGACTATTATCAGCCTGAAGCATACCTGCCCGTTACTGATACATATATTGAAAAGGATCTCTCTATTAACGAAGAGATTGAGAAATTAAGACTTAGTGCAACATCATCACTTTTGTCAGGAAGGAATGATGTTATCGTAGTTTCTTCAGTATCATGCATATATGGTATTGGTAATCCTGATGACTTCCATTCCAGCACAGTTCATGTCAAAAGAGGACAGAATATAGGGAGGAATGTTTTTCTGAGAAAGCTCGTTGACAGTCTTTATTCGAGGAATGAATTGGAATTCAGGCATGGTACTTTCAGGGTAAGAGGTGACACTGTGGATCTTTTTCCTGCATATGCTGATATAGCAGTCAGGGTAATATTCTTCGGTGATCAGATTGAAGAGATAAATACTTTCGATCCGCTTACCGGTCAGAGAATTGATGACCTGAATGAATATGTAATCTATCCTGCAAACATTTTTGTGACAACACGGGAACGGATCAATTCGGCAGTGCGTGAGATACAGGATGATATGGTAAAGCAGGTAGAACATTTCAATGACTCGGGGAAAAGAGAAGAGGCTAAAAGACTTGAGCAGAGAGTCTCTTATGATCTTGAAATGATAAAAGAGCTGGGTTATTGCAGCGGAATAGAAAACTATTCGAGATATTTTGATGGACGTAAACCCGGATCACGACCCTTTTGCCTGATTGATTATTTTCCTGATAATTTCATAACCGTAATTGATGAAAGTCATGTAAGTGTGCCTCAGATACGTGCAATGTTCGGAGGAGACCGGTCCAGGAAGCAGACTCTTGTGGAATACGGTTTCAGACTTCCTGCTGCTCTCGACAACAGGCCTATGCGTATGGAGGAGTTTGAATCACTTACAGGTCAGACCATATTCGTAAGTGCCACTCCTGCTGAATACGAGCTCGAAAAGAGTGAAGGTGTTTTTGTGGACCAGGTAATTCGTCCTACCGGCCTTCTGGATCCTCCCATTGAAGTAAGGCCAAGCCTGAACCAGATCGATAATCTTATGGAAGAGATAAGGTTAAGGACAGAAGCCAATGAGCGTATTCTGGTCACAACAATAACAAAAAGAATGGCAGAGGAGCTTTCTTCGTACCTGGTAAGATATGGTATCAAATGCAGCTATATACATTCAGATATTGACACTCTTGAGAGGATAGACATAATGGAAGGGCTGAGAACAGGCAATATTGATGTTCTGGTAGGAGTGAACCTTCTGCGGGAAGGACTTGATCTTCCTGAGGTATCACTGGTGGCAATTCTGGATGCTGACAAGGAGGGATTCTTAAGATCATCACGCTCACTTACCCAGACATCAGGACGTGCAGCCCGAAACCTGAATGGAAAGGTGATAATGTATGCAGATACCGTTACAAGGAGCATGCAGCAGACAATTGATGAGACAAACCGCAGGAGAGAGAAACAGCTCCGATATAATGAGCAGATGGGTATTACTCCTGCCCAGATAGTTAAAAAGACAGGGACCATTCTGAGCGGAATGAATAAGAAAACTCAGATTCCAAAAGCATATGTTGAAAAAGAAAAACCTGATATTGCAGCAGATCCTGTAGTCAGATATATGAGCAAAGAAGCTCTTGAAAAAGCAGTGGAGAAAACAAGGAAAAGCATGGAGAAAGCTGCTTCAGAACTCGACTTCATTGAAGCTGCCCGCTTCAGGGATGAGATGACCGAATTGCAGAAGCTGTTGAGGAGTAAGATTTAGACGGTAATCGATTCCCGATAGCTATCGGGACGGTAATCGGTAATCAGTTGGCAGTTGGCAAGAAGCAGTTGGCAATCAGGAAGCATCGACTAAATCTGACACATACCTTGCAATAGCCAGTGATGATGTTAGCGCTGGGGATTCCATTCCGATAAGATTGATGAATCCCGGATAACCACGATCACTCTCCTCCTTTATGTAATAATCCCTGACCTGTTCTCCCGGTTTTTGAAGTTTGGGCCTTATACCTGCCATTTCAGGTGAAATATCTTCAATACTGAGAAAGGGGAGATAATTTTTTACTGACCGGAAAAAAGCTTCCTGCTTTGAGGGTGTAAGTCTATAATCCTGAATATTGGATTCAAGATATTTTACATCAGGCCCGAGCTTTACACCTCCTGCCATATCTACCGTAACGTGGACTCCAATGTGTTCAAGTTTTGGATGTGGTACAGGATAGATCAGCATGTTTACCAGCCTGTTTTTTGGTGGATTAATGCGAAAATATTCCCCTTTACAAAAAACAATTTTCAGATTATCATCAATTATTCCCGCCATTTCAGATACTTTGTCGGATGCCAGACCTGCGGCATTTATTACAGTTCCGGTTGTAAAACTATATTCTCGCCCATCTGAATCTGAAAGTCCGATCCTGTATCCGTTCTTTATCCTGGTGATTGACTTTACTTCGCTTCTGTAAACTATTTGTCCACCATTTTTGAAAGTATTTGTCTCATACTGTTTCATCAGGCTGTGAGAGTCAATTATCCCTGTTGAAGGTGAAAATAATGCACTTACAGCATATATTGAAGGTTCCATTTTTGCAATCTCACTCCTGTTTAGAGTCAGAAGATCCGTTACCCCATTTCGGACAGCAGTGGCCCTTACTCCTTCAATAACATTTACTTCCTCGTCAGACGTTGCCACGATAAGCTTGCCGCATTTTCTGTATGGGATCTCGTATCTCTCACAATAGTTATAGAGCATTTCTTTTCCTTCAACACATAGCATTGCCTTAAGGCTTCCCTGGGGGTAATAGATTCCTGCATGTATTACTTCGCTGTTACGTGAGCTTGTTTCCTGGCCAAAGGTGTTATGTTTCTCAATTACAAATACATCATCATGGTCTTCGCTTAATTTCTGTGCTATAGCAAGTCCTACAACTCCGGCGCCAATTATTGTTATTTTAACATCATTCATAGGTCTGAATCCTCAGTTGATTCTAAAAAATTTTAATGATCGCAAAAATAAACTAAAACACATTGATAATTCGATCTATGAATAATATTATATTTAGCATAATTAAAAATTCAGGAAAGACTCATTTGTAATTTATTATACTCCTTAAATAGTATTTTTAGATAAAAAAGAGCGATTTTTAACTATTATCATTAACTTTATAGTATTATAAACCTTCAGGCAGGGATCCGGATAGAAAACATGATTATGAAAAGAGCATTACTGTTTTGTTGCCTGGGTGTATTTTTTTTCCTGAATGTAGCCCAGACAACCACACAGGACAGCGCCAAAGTTGATCCATCATATTTTGTTACACATACGCGCGAGGAGTTGATAGCTAAGCTTGTTGACCTCCCATGTGGTATCAGTCAGGGTGATCCGATAAAAATAATTCTCCAGAAACTAAATGTTTACCTGACCAATTTCAAACCTGCGCCTGAGTATTCAGATGATGTATATGCAAGAGCAGCAAACCTGCAGGCACTAAAAAGCGTTATGGAGGGAGGATATGGAATAGGATCAGTTCTGATTGATAAGGATGGAAAGATAATTGAAGAGGCTCACAACAGCCAGATGCAGGATCACAGATCCGATCTGCATGCAGAAATGACACTGATGACGAAATTTGAGGAAAGCAGGAAGGCAAAAAAATACATGAATATTTATGTATATAAACCCGGTCTTACAGTTTTCAGCTCAGCAGAACCATGTCCGATGTGCCTGATCAGAATAAGTACTGCAGGGGCAGATACAAAATACTGTACTCCGGGACCTGAAGATGGAATGGCAAGCCGTATCGATTTTCTCCCTCCTGACTGGAAAGCCCTGGCTATGAAGCACGATGTTTCACTTGGCAATTGTTCTCCGGTAATGCAGAAGATTTCACATCTTCTCTTTTATACATTCCTTCTCGATAACCGTGGTCCTAAGTGATCTGTCTTATCATATCCTCAATAATTAACACCTTAATATGTAACGGATGTACAAGGCAACCTTTACTTTTATAATATGGCTGTTATCAGGAATTTGCATTGTGATACAAGGGCAGGTTCGGATTGCCGTAAGCAAAACCTACAGTTCATATGAGGCCTGGCTAAAACAAGCAGAGCCCT
>CAYLYN010000081.1:0-17546 GCA_964387565.1 uncultured Rikenellaceae bacterium
GTGATTGTATATATAATGAAAGGTATTTTTCAGAAATATTACTGCAAATATGTGATTAAAAAGCAGAATTCAATTTTTATTCTGAGTATGTTTCTCTTCCTGGCAGGTTGTTCAACCCCGGTTATTATTTCACCTCCACCTTCTGAACCTGAAGTTGTTATGGCACAAGGTTATGTTGTCCCATATAATAATATCATAAACCCTGATACAATTCCTGCCGGAAAACCAATAAAAGTTACAATTTCCAGAAAGGATGAGATTCCCGGGAAGTTTATTTCCCAGCTGGCCGGGAATCCTGAAATATTGAAAATGGCAAAACCGGCAAAAATAATACCGGGTGAGAATGGCGCAGGTATTCCTGTTATAAATAAGGCTAAAATTAATCCTGTTCTTTGCAAGGCTCCTGTTGTTGTTCCCGTCAAGGATGCACATAGCAAGGAAATAAATCCTCAAAATTTCAGCAATTTCAGCAAGCTTCAGGGTTTAAGAAGTGACCAGGTGAGAAGTATGGTTCAGGATTCTAATGGTAATCTCTGGCTGGGTACAGATGACGGCCTGACCAGATATGATGGAAAATACTTCTATCATTATACAACTGAACAGGGATTGAAAAATAACCTTATCCTCTGGGTGTATATTGACAGCCATGAAAATATCTGGTTCGGCAGTTATGGTGGTGGTGTAACAATGTATGATGGAACATATTTGTTAAATTTTACCACAGAAGAGGGACTTGTGGATAATTATGTGAATTCTATATATGAGGACAGCTCGGAGAACATCTGGATTGGTACAATCGGAGGCGTATCTATATATAATGGTATTACTTTTACCAACTATACCACACAGGAAGGACTATGTGGTAATTTCGTAAGAAGTTTTGTTCAGGATAAACTGGGAAGAATTTGGATTGCATCAGATGATTCAGGGCTATCAATATTTGATAGCGGATCATTTTATAATTATTCACAAAATGAAGGATTAATAAATAACAGCATCGCATTTCTTTTCCTAGATAGTAACAAAGACATCTGGCTGGGAGCCGGGAGTACAAATCTTCTGAAGTATGACGGAATCAACTTCCTGCTTTATGCATTAGAAGGCGGTTCAGGTAACAACTTTATACGTACAATAACCCTGGATGACAATGGTGATATGTGGATCGGGACAGAAGAGGAAGGTTTATTAAAATTCAACGGCAAAACATTTACTCATTATACAGAAAAAGAAGGTCTTAGCAGTAATTTGATCAGATGCTCACTCAAAGACATGAATGGAAAGCTGTGGTTTGGAACCAGGGGGGGAGGATTAACAAGATATGATGGAGATCTGTTTTCGCATATGAACAGGGATGTTGGTTTAAGCCACAACAGGGTGATGTCGATTCTTGAAGACAGGCCTGATGAATTCTGGATAGGAACATACGGTGGTTATGTAACCAGGACTACATACAGAGTAGAGGGAGGGCTTAAAAAAAGATACTTTTCATTCTATGATGAAAAGGATGGATTACTTAATGGCAGGATTTACAGCATTCTTAAAGACTTTGATGGGAATATATGGTTTGGTACTGACGGAGGTGGAGTTTCAGTTTTTGACGGGAAAGTAATGAATACATATACTGTCAGCCAGGGCCTGTGCGGTAATGCTGTCAGAAAAATAATCCAGGACAGGGAGGGGAATATCTGGATTGCAACACATAATTCCGGAATATCAAAATTTGATGGTAAGAACTTCATTAATTATACAACTAAACAGGGAATATGCAGTGATTATGTATTATGTATGATGGAGGATACTGCCGGGAATATCTGGATCGGAACCACTAACGCAGGCATAACAAAGTATGACGGGAAGAACTTCACTCATTATAATGAGAAAAATGGATTTTATAATGATATGGTTTATAGCATACTACAGGATAAAAACGGGATCATATGGTTTGGAACCGGAGGTGCCGGTGTGATAAGTTTCGACGGAAAAGTATTTACAAGATATACAAATATTAAAGATCAGGAATTTCAGCAGGTTTTGAGTTCTTTTCAGGATTCGCGGAATAATATCTGGTTTGGAACACGAAACGGACCCGTTGTTTTGAAAGAAGGGAGGATTGAAAACCAGGAGTTTAAGAGTTACACTTATGAAGATGGATTTACCGGAATAGGATGTAATCTGGCTGCAATAACCGAATCTGAAAATGGTACAATATGGATAGGTACTACTGACAGGTTAACGGCTTTTCATCCGGAAGGTGAAAAGACCGACTCTATTCCTCCACATCTTGAACTGACAGGTATCCAGATATTTAATGAAAATATCCCATGGACTGAATTTTTAGGGAAAGAGGATTCTGTAATAACTCTGCATAACGGAGTAAATGTGGGAGGATTCAAATTTAGTTCAGTGATGAAATGGAATGGCATTCCTGAAAAACTGAGTCTGCGACATAATACAAACTATCTTACTTTTAACTATTCAGCTGTTTCTGTTCTAAAAAACAGTAAGTTAAGGTACCAGTATAAACTTGAGGAAGTTGATAAAAACTGGTGTATCCCGACTGTCAGAACAGAGGTTTCATACGGAAATCTGGATCAAGGTTCATATGTTTTCAGGGTAAGGGCAATCAACAGCGAAGGCCTTATGAGTAATGAGATTGCATACAGGTTTTCCATCAGGCCCCCCTGGTATAAAACTGTCTGGTTCATGATCTTTATTTCATTGATGATAATCTTTGTTATTTACAGTTTTATCAGGTACAGGGTAAGAAAACTGGAAAATGATAAAATGATTCTTCAGAAAAAGGTAGACGAGCAGACAGCTGAAATAATCCAGAAAAATATTGCACTTACTGAGCAGAAGAATGAGATTCTTCAAAAAAATGCAGCAATTGAAAAAACCAATCAGGAGCTTACAGAGATAAATTCTGAAAAGGACAAATTCTTTTCGATTCTGGCTCACGATCTCAGAGGCCCTTTCGGTGCCATTCTTGGACTCACTCAGGAGGTGATTGATGAAATGCCCAGTCTTAGCAAGGATGAGATAAGTGACATGGTAAGAATGATACAATCTTCTGCTACCAGCCTGTTCCGTTTGCTCGAGAACCTTCTTAACTGGGCTCGTATGAAACAGGGGCAGATACCTTTTAGTCAGGAGAATATTCAGCTTTCAGGTTTAGTGATTGAATGTATATCACACTACAGGGATCAGGCTAATGCCAAAAATATAGAAATAACCTGTGTTGTCCCTTCTGAACTGGTTGTTTTTGCTGATAAGAATATGCTTCAGTCAATACTGAGGAATCTCATATCAAACGCTGTAAAATTCACTTATCCGGGAGGTAAGATTAGTATTATCAGCTCAAGGAGCAGGAATGAAATGATTGAAATCTCAGTTAAAGACAATGGAATGGGAATGTCTCAGGATTTGTTGAAGAAAATTTTCCGTATAGATGAAAAAATAAACAGAAGTGGTACACAGGGTGAGATAAGTACAGGGCTGGGTTTATTGATATGCAAGGAATTAGTTGAAAAACATAATGGCCGTATCTGGATTGAAAGTGAGGAAGGGAAAGGCAGTGTTTTCTCCTTTTTAATTCCGGAACAGCAAGTTTAAGGAATATCCCGAAAACTAAAAACAAACCTCATCATAAGATTTGGTTCTCTTAGATTAATAAAATAAAATGGATTTGAAGACCTGTCATTTTTTTGGCTGGTAAATTCTTATCCAGTCTATTTCCATTGATGTCGTTCCGCTAATAGGCTTATCAAGACCTCCTGAGAACAAAACATACATTGGTTCCTGAGGTATATCAGAAGTCTGTGTAAAGACTACTGTGTCATTTATTTTCCAGACAAGTTTATCAGCACTCCATTCCAGTGTAAAAATAAAAAAGTCACCGGCATATCTTGATCCTATAGCCGTCTTTGAATTGCTTCCTTTTGCAGTGAAGTAGTCAAACCATACTTTTCCTTTGGAAGTACGGCAGACATCTATATGCGGAGTGATCTTGTCAGCAAGCATCCAGAATGCATTCTTGGCATTGGGGTCGCCAAGTTTGATCTTTGCTGTAAATGTGCCGTATTTTTGCCTGAAACTTGTTCCTGTGCAAACTATTCCTGAAGTATAACTGAATTCTTTTGTTGTGAATCCCTTGTCAGCTGACCATACTTTACCTGTAATTTTCTGAGGTTTTGTAGTAATTTTTAATACGCTGTTACGTAATTCAAAATTTTCTTTCTCAGTATATGCCTGCAGGTCTGATTCTACTGAATATCTGTCATGCAGCAGCTTTTCTCCCCAGTAATAATTAGTGAGCCATTTGTTTGTGTCAAGTTTATCCTCCTCAAATTCATCGCTGAAAGTAAGCTCCCTGTTTTTAAGAATATCAAATTTATTTGAATCTTTAACTTTGAAGTACCAGATGATATCCTCATTCTTTTTCAGACTGGTATATTCCTGAACCTCTTTAAACATTTCTGTTTTCTCAAAGCGTTTTTTGTCGAGGAGATAGTTTTTCCTCTCCATGAATTCGTCAGAAGCAATATATTCCTTTAATTCAGAATGTCGCTTAAGCCGTGTTGAATCGTGTGTGTTAAGGTAGTTTGCATACTCTTTCGATCCCTTAAACTTGTAAAAAGCCTTAATTTCAGGACTTGATTTGAGCCTGTTGTACTCAAGTAGTTTTTTATATTCCTCTGTATCCTTGAAAGTAACAGGCTTCATGTTCTTTTTAGCAATGAATTCCGATGATTTCATCAATTCATCGAGTTCCTCATACCTGAGAACAGTCTTTGATTTTTTTGTCTCTTCCCTGTCTTTTGATTTAAGATATTCCTTTATCTCTGTATCTGCTTTAAGAGCGTTATATTCAATCAGCTTCTTATATTCCTCAGTATCTTTGAAGGTGATCGGCTTCATTTTCTGCTTTTCCCTGAACTCAGGCGATTGAATAAATTTTTCAAGGGTTTCAAATTCATTTATCTTATCAGATCCTTCAAGGTCCTGGAAATGCTTCAGATCTCCGCCGGAAATTGTTTTGAAATACAGTACAATATCTTTTGATTTCTGGAGTGCAATATACTCTTTCTCCTTATTGTATTCTTCTGAATTCTTGTATTGAAGAGATTCAATCTCTTTCCTTTTCTGCATGAATCCTGCTGAATTGACTAGTTCATTCAGCTCATTATATCTTGCCAGCTGTTCTGATCCGGCAAAAACATTGAGTTTTTCAAATTCAGCAATCAAAGCCTTTTCGGCCTGCTCAATTTTTGAAGTTGAAGGGATCAATCCCAGTAAAAGCTTGAGACTTGCCATCATAAATTGTTTTAAATACAACCTGTTAAAGATAAAAAATCTTTCTATAATAATTCATTCCGGTTTTCAAATATTTGTTTTCTGATAACAGTGGTTGATCAAAAAGCACAAAAAAACTCCTTTTTTAAGAAAAAAATCAAAAAAAATTTGGAAATAGAATAATTGTATTTTAACTTTGACTGATCGTTCAATCAAAAAACGATTTTAGTTGACTGATTTACTGAAGGACCGTTTAATCAAATCAGAAATGTCACCAAGAACGCCCCAGCAGTTTGAAGAGATAAGGGAAGAAAAGAAATCGCTGATAATGAATGTTGCACTTGAGCATTTTGCAAAGGAGGGCTATCATAATACCACAATCAGTCATATTGCCAGGCATGCAGGAATTTCAAAAGGCCTGATGTATAATTATTTTACCAGTAAGGATGAACTTCTTTCAGCCATAATCAACAGGTCTATGGATGAAATATCTCAATATTTTGATCCTGATAAAGATGGTTATCTTTCAGAAGAAGAGTTTGATCTTTTTATAAGGAAACTTTTTCATATCCTCAGGGATAAGCTTCATTTCTGGCGCCTTTTTTACCAGTTTCTGATGCAAAAGGATGTCAGGGAAAAGTTTCTTAAAACACATCTGGGACCTGTAAATAGCATTGAGGCAATCTATTCAGGCAATAATAGTCCGTTCCTTAACAGAATGACAAGGATTTTAACTGAATATTTCCAGAGGAAAAAAGAGAGAAAGCCGGCTGGATATGATCCTGTTCTTGACCTTAATCTGTTCATATATACAGTTGAGGGTTTTGGCATGGTTACCGTTTATATGGATGAGGTTGATGAATTATATTATAACAAAACCATTGACAGAATTATTGAATTGTACAAATAATGCAGAAATGAATAAAATCTTAATTAGCTGCCTGGTTATTATTCTTTTAACAGGAAGCAAATCTGAAATCATGGCACAGAATCTGTCAGCGACTGATATTGTAAGAAAAGCTGACGAGAAATTCAATGGTGAGAAGTCCAGTATGATGGTTATGTCAATGACTATTATACGACCAGCATGGCAGAGAACAGTAGATTTCAAAAACTGGTCACTTGGAAGAGATTATGCACTGACACTGATTACAGCACCGCCGAGGGATGCAGGTCAGACCTTTTTAAAAAGGTCAACGGAAATGTGGAACTGGAATCCATCTATAAGCCGGCTTATTAAGCTTCCACCCTCGATGATGTCGCAGGGATGGATGGGATCTGATTATACAAATGATGATATTCTCAAGGAATCCAGCCTGGTAAATGACTATAATCATGAGATAGCAGGGGAAGAGACCATTGACGGCAGGGAATGTTATAAGATAAATATGGTTGCCAGGGAAGAAGCTGCAGTGGTATGGGGTCACCAGGTAAGATGGATCGACAAAAAGGAATTCCTGGTGCTAAAGGCTGAACTATATGATGAGGACGGGATACTGGTACGTACAGAAACAGGCAGTGACATTAAAATTATGGATGGAAGAACAATACAAACCAGGATAGAGCTGCAGCCTGCTGATGAACCAGCAAATAAAACAATTCTGATTATTAAAGAAATGAAATTCAATATTCCTGTTGAGGAGAAATTCTTTTCACAGCAGAATATGAAGAACATAAGGTGAAAAGTAAGGGATTGAATAACAACAAATGATATGACAGAGAACATAAAAATTGCCTGGCGTAATCTTTGGCGGAATAAGAGACGGACATTTATTACTGTGGCTTCTATATTTTTTGCTGTGTTTTTTGCCCTGATAATGAGATCACTTCAGCTGGGAGCCTACGGTCATATGTTCCGCAATGTAATAGAATCATATACCGGATATATTCAGATCCAGAATGAAGATTTCTGGGATGACAAGGTAGTTGACAACACTTTTGAATATACCTCCGCACTCGATCAGACTATTAATAGCTTAAATAACACAGTCGCTACTGTTCCCCGTTTTGAATCATTCGCACTTGCTTCATCCGGATCTCTTACCAAGGGAGTAATGGTAATGGGTATAGATCCTGAGAAGGAGGCACTTCTTTCAGACACCCGCAGCAGGCTGGTAAGGTACAGGCTGGATAATTCAAGCATTTCAAAACTTAAAGATTCTCAGCTGCCGGAGAATATAAAAAAGAACCTTGAATTGTTCAGAGATAATGCATATAGCAGCAATTCAGCCCTTGCAGTTGATCTCAATATTGAAGATAAAGACTCGGCAGCAATAATGCCGCTCTTCAGGCAATATGCTTCATGCAGAAATGGATATTTCAGTTCAGGAGAACCGGCCGCCCTGATTGGAGACAAACTTGCAGCATATCTGAAGGCAGATGTAGGAGATACAATTGTCCTGCTTGGTCAGGGGTATCACGGAACCACAGCTGCTGGTCTTTTCAGGATAAACGGGATTGTAAAGATACCTTCACCGGATCTCGATAACAAAATCGTATACCTTCCGTACGATATCTGCCAGGAACTCTATAACGCCCCAGGTATGCTTACCTCTCTCGCTGTAAGTATAAAAAAGAATGATGATAAGACTATTGACAGGATGATCACAGAACTCAAAGAGAAAATAGATCCACCTTTAACAGTGATGGGCTGGCGAGAGATGAACAAGCTGATGATTAATCAGATGGATGCTGATAATAAGAGCGGAATGGTGATGGTATTAATTCTTTACCTGGTTATTGCCTTCGGAATATTCGGCACTGTACTTATGATGACTGCTGAAAGGAGGAGAGAGTTCGGTGTACTTGTCGCGATAGGGATGCAGAAGACAAAACTCTCTTATATTCTAAGCCTTGAAATGATGCTGCTGGGTATCCTTGGAATTGCCTCGGGAATTGTCGCATCACTTCCGGTAATTTTCTATGGCCATTCACATCCTATTCGATTTCATGGTGAAATCGCTAAGATGTACGAGGATTACGGAATGGAAGCTGTTATGCCATTTCTCCTGCCGGATATGTATGTCATCTGGCAATCTGTGATTGTCGCAGTAATAATACTTTTTGCCCTGATCTTTCCTCTCAGGAAGATAAGGCAAATGCAGTTGGTAAATTCATTAAAAGCATAAGAAAACAACTATGATACTTAAAACAGCCTGGAAGAATGTATGGCGTAATCGTGTCAGAAGCCTGGTGGTGATTGCCTCAGTTACAGTAGGAATTTTTGCCGGCGTCTTTTCTGTTGCTTTCATGAACGGAATGATAGCCCAGAGGTTTGATGCAGCAATAGATGAAGAGATTTCCCATATACAGGTAACAGGGAAAGATTATGCGCTGAATAATGATGCCAGGATCACTATGCACAGGTCTGACGAATCAATCTCCTCAATTGAAGAGATAACAGGTCTGGAGGGAACTGCTCAAAGGGTTATTGTAACCGGCATGGCCGGAACAGCTGCCAGGAGTTTGGGAGTTCAGATAAACGGTATTGATCCGGAAAGTGAAAGAAAAATTTTCAAATTGTATGAGAACATAATACCAGGTACAGGAGACTATTTCGAAAAAGAGTCAAAATACGATCTTGCACTTATTGGAGAGGACCTTGCAAAGGAACTGAACATAATTCGCTTTGCCATTGACAGCTCTGTGCTCGTCAGACTTTCTTCATTTGAATTACCGGAACAGCTGATTAAGAAACTCGAATCCTTATCGGGGAAAAGGTTCTCAAATGAAAAGAAATTTACATCTGCTGTAACAAAGTTGTTAAGCAGAAAAGAGCTGCATGAATATGGACATATTATTAAAAAGGAAGCATGGTCATTCCGGGAGAATTCAAAGATGACTCTTACATTTCTTGACAGGAATGACAACCAGATATCCTCAGTATTCAGAATTTCAGGAATTTATGACATAAAAAATTCGATGTATGAACAGTCGCAGGTTTTTATCAGGAAAGAGGTTCTCTGCAGGCTGGCAGGAATTGATGATGATGCTTTTCACCTGCTCATAATCCGGCTTAAGGATTTTGATCAGACAGGGAGAATAAGTGAAAAAATCAGGACCGCTTACCCGGATCTTGAAGTCAGAAGCTGGAAAGAACTTCAACCCGACCTTGCTATGATGACTGATTATGTCCACCAGATTTATGGCTTTTTTATGGCCATCATTCTGGCTGCACTTGCATTTGGAATCATAAATACAATGCTGATGGCTGTTCTGGAAAGAACAAAGGAGCTTGGAATGCTTACTGCAATCGGAATGAATAAACGAAAGGTGTTTTCGATGATAATGCTCGAATCGGTTTTCCTTTCAATTACCGGAGGTATTACCGGAATGCTGACTGGCTGGGCTTCTATTCTGGTGAGCGCAAAAAACGGAATAAACTTCTCACAGTATGCTGAAGGAATGGAGGCTTTCGGTTATTCGGCACACATTTACCCAGAAATAACTGCAGGTTTTTTCTTGCTGGTTACAGTATTAATTATCATTACAGGAGTTGCTTCTTCAGTCTATCCTGCAATGAAAGCCCTGAAGCTCGATCCGGCAGAAGCTATAAGAACAGAATAATAATTTTTTAAAATAAGAAGTCATGAAAGTCCTTGAATTGAAAAATGTAAACAAAATATATGACGGATCAGAAATACATGTTCATGCGGTGAATAATGTAACACTCGAATTTCAGGAAGCGGAATTTGCTGCAATAGTAGGTCCGTCTGGTTCAGGAAAGACAACCCTGCTGAATCTGATAGGCGGACTGGATATGCCTTCTTCAGGGAGTATCACAATTGATGGTACCGATCTGTCGCAGTTAAAGTCATCACAGCTGATTGATTTCAGGATGAGGAATATAGGATTTGTATTCCAGGCCTATAATCTGATACCTGTATTGACAGCAAAGGAAAATGTAGAATTTATAATGTCACTTCAGAAATGGTCAAAGAAAGACCGCGAGGAAAGGACATTTGAGCTGCTGAAGGCTGTCGGACTGGAAGAAAGGGCAGACAGCAGGCCCTCAAAACTCTCAGGGGGCCAGCAGCAAAGGATTGCGGTGGCCAGGGCACTGGCATCAAAACCGAAATTTGTACTGGCCGATGAGCCTACTGCGAACCTTGATTCAAAATCAGCAACTACTTTGCTTGAGATAATGGAGAAGCTGAATCATGAAGAGAAGATTACATTTATTTTCTCGACTCATGACCCTCGTGTTGTAAAAATGGCCCACAGGGTAATAACCCTTGAGGACGGCAGAGTAGTAACAGATGATGTGAGGGAGTAGCTACCCGGATAACTGGTACGAATGTTCAGGTTTATAAAAATATCGTTATTCCTTCTTTTTCTGGTTATACAAACAGGCTATTCGCAGGAGAGCCTGAAACGATACAGCCTTAATGGTTATGTAAGCACAATGCAAAGTGCAATTTTTGATACACTTTCAGGACCTTTTATTATTGATAATCTTATACATAACAGACTTAATTTCAAAGCATATCTAAACAGCAGGATAACGTTTGCCACAGAATTACGAAACCGGCTTTTTATTGGAGATATGGTCAGAAGCGGACCAACCTATGCTGAAATGACTGCGGATGACCCCGGGTGGGTTGATATGTCGTGGAATATTCTTGATCAGCCATCTTTTTTTCTCAATACCACAATTGACAGGTTATGGGCAGACTTCAATTATGGCAAAGTACAGGCAAGGATCGGCCGGCAGAGGATAAACTGGGGCCAGACTCTGGTATGGAATCCCAATGATATTTTCAATGCATATTCTTTTTTTGAATTTGATTATATAGAGAGGCCCGGGAGTGATGCTGTAAGGATTCAGTATTATCCTTCATTTTCTTCAGCCCTGGATATTGCCTTAAAAGCAGACTATGATAACAGGATCACTGCCGCAGCACTCTACCGTTTCAATAAATGGGGATATGACATCCAGTTCCTTTCGGGATATTTCAACAGCGAAGATTTTGTTGCAGGTGCCGGATGGTCAGGAGCTTTCGGTTCAGTATCATTCAGGGGAGAGTTATCGTGGTTTCAGCCGGTGAAACATTTTACCGATTCAACGGGGAAGGGGCTTTTTACAATTGGTTTCGACAAGGCATTCAGTAATAATTCGATGTTGCAGTTCCAGTTTATGTATAGTAATAATCCTGCCGATTATGACGATTTTTTATCATTTTACTCAGGATCATTATCGACAAAGGAGCTTGCATTCTCGAAATTCACACCATTTGGTCTTTATTCTTACCCTCTCACACCGTTACTTACTATAAGTGTTTCCGGGATGCTTTTTCCTGATCTTGACGGGTACTTTGCCGGCAGCTCCGTTGATTTTTCCCTGGCTGAGAATGTTGATTTCTCACTTTACTGGCAGCATTTCAGAAGCAGTACTGACAACCTGAAATCGAGAATGAATCTTGGTTTTTTGAGAATCAAGTATAGTTTCTGAAATTTTCCTACTTTTGCCACATCTTAAAATCAGACAGAATGGCTCTTGTACACGAATTTGAAAACAGTGGTAACTGGCTTTTCAGGCGCAGAAGCTGGTTGCCTGTATTTATGGTGGCAGCTGGTATTTTGTTTATGTACGCAGGTAACAGGCAGGCCATTATCTTTGATTTGAGGGATGAACTTATTTTCCTGGGAGTAAGTCTTTTTGGCCAGATAATCCGTATTTATACAGTAGGGTATGCCCCGCGAAACACTTCAGGAAGGAATACCGGGATCGGTCAGCTGGCTGATGAGCTTAATACAACCGGGATATATTCCCTTATCAGGCACCCGCTCTATCTTGGCAATTTTTTCATGTGGCTGGGACCAGTTCTATTCTTACGTTCAGTAAGTTTTACAATTGTGTTTGTATTGCTTTACTGGCTTTATTACGAACGTATTATGTTTGCTGAAGAACAGTACCTGAGAAGGAAATTCGGAGAGATTTATGATAGGTGGTCTGAAAAAGTCTCTTCATTTATACCATGGTCTTTCAACTATATTCCGTCAAAACTTACATTCTCCTTCAGAAATGTCCTTAAGAGAGAGTACAACAGCTTTGTGAATATCTTTGTTATTTTTCTCCTGCTCGATCTTTTCAGGAATTACTTTCTGACAGAGAGGTTCTATTTTACAAAGATATGGCTTTATATGTCAATAGCAGGAGCAATAGTCTGGCTGCTTATAAGAACTGTCCATAAAACTACCCGCTGGCTTGAAGTTGAAGGCCGGTAATTAAAGACAAAAGATGAAGAGGCTGTCTCATAAGTCCTTTTTAACCGCAGATCCCGTCCCGATAGCTATCGGGAGCTATCGGGACACAAAGTTGGCGCAAAGGTCGCAAAGTTAAAACAATGTTTATCATTCCGATAGCTATCGGAACTTTGCGTGCTTTGCGTCTTTCTTAGCGCTCTTTGCGGTTAATGGATTTCGACATATGAGACACCCTCTATCCTTATCTTCTTACTTTTTTCTTCCCGATTAATCCCTCGAACCCAGGAAAATCATGATATAGTACAGCAGGGTTGCCAGTGAACCAAGAGCTGCAACAACATATGTATAAGCTGCCCATTTGAGGGCATCCTGAGCCTTATCATGATTCTGGTACGATGTTATCCCTGCATTGGACAGCCATGCCAGGGCCCTTCTGCTGGCATCGATCTCAACAGGCAATGTGATAAAGCTGAACACGGTTGTCATTGCAAAGAGTACGATTCCTGCCAGCAGTATTGCCGGAAATGTCTGTACCATCAGGATACCGGCCAGGAGTATCCACTGAACCCATTTTGAGGCAAAACTGACAGCCGGCACAAGCCTGGATCTGAAACCAAGCCAGGCATATGCGTTTGCATGCTGAACAGCATGGCCTATCTCATGAGCTGCCACAGCGGCTGCCGAGATATGCCGTCCGTTATATACTTCCTCGCTGAGGTTGATAGTCTTGTTTACAGGGTTATAGTGATCTGTAAGATGTCCGCGCACACTGGTAACCTTAACATCATAAATACCATTGTCGCGTAGCATTCTTTCAGCCACTTCCCGGCCTGTCATGCCATTGTCAACAAGTATCTTTGAATACTTTTTAAACTTCGATTTCAAAACTGCGCTTACGACCCAGCTTAGTATCATGAAGCCTATAAATAAAATCCATATTGTCATTTTACTTTCCCTCCGTTTTTTTCAGATTATTAACAAAATACCTGCCAAATTCAAAAATGCATGAGTATTACGTCATTTTGTCATGAAACAAAAATATCTGGACAAAGGTTTAATATCACTTATATTTTTCAAGTATTATCTTTGTTCCATGCTTAAGGTTTTTAATACTTTCCTGTCATTTCTTTTTTCCCTTCCTGTTTACCTGTACAGGTATTTGATATCCCCTTTTCTTCGCCCCTCATGCCGACATGTTCCCTCATGCTCACAGTTCATGCTTGACGCTCTCAGGATTCACGGACCTTTTTACGGTTTGTTAATGGGCATGGGTCGTATACTACGATGCCGTCCGGGAGGGACCCATGGGTATGATCCTGTTCCTTTGTTTCGTTTCCCAAAGTACAGACCGCTAAGATCTCTGCTTGATCGTTTCCGGAAAGAAAACCGCCTTAAGCATTAAGGTTAAATCAGAAGGCCGTAAAACCGTCGTACTGTCGCACCATCATACCGTCGCGCTGCAATACCGACCCAACAATCAAAAGTCAAGTTCCTCCTTTAAATTACTGAATCCGGAACGGCTTACCGGGATCTTTTCACCGGAATGTAGTATTGCGATATGATTATCCTTGCCATAGGGCTCAATTTTCTTGATCTCGCTGATGCGGATGATAAATGAGCGGTGAACCCTGACGAAGTCCTCCCTGGGAAGGTTATCCTCATAATACTTCATTGTCTGCTGTTTTAGAGCCTTGCCTTCGGCATGATAGATCATTACATAATCATCCTCAGCAGCAACATATTTGATTGTTTCGACAGGAATAATATTGATGGCATTTGCCTTTCTTACAACAACCCTGTTCAAAGCTGCAGATGGTTCCGGCATTTTTCTCAGAAGATGACTGGCTTCTTCTTTATTCCCTTTTCCTGAAGTGATTTTTTCAATGGCTTTATTAACAGCTTCCAGAAAACGTCGTTTTTCGAAGGGTTTCAGGAGGTAATCAACGGCATTAAGCTCAAATGCTCTTAATGCAAACTGATCATAAGCAGTAATAAATATTATTTCGGGTTTTTCAGTTAAAACCTCCACCAGTTCAATTCCTGTAAGCCTTGGCATCTGAATATCCAGGAATACCAGATCGGGTTTCAGTGACGAGATGGTTTTAAGACCTTCAAATCCGTCGGAACACTCACCTATGATTTCAACTCCGTCAACCTCGTTCAGATAGTGTTTTATCAGTTCTCTTCCAGGTGATTCATCGTCAATAATTACAATTCTGATTTTATCCATGAGAAAATTTCATTCAGTTAATCAAATGAGATCTTGTTTTTCAGGATAAAATTAATCAGAATTACTTAATCACTGCAAATTTTCAACAGGGATATAAAGTTTTACAGTATAAATACCATTATTTTTTGATGTTTCTATCGATGCATTTCTTCTGTAATAGAGCTCAAGTCTTCTGGCAACATTCAACAATCCTGTACCTGTTCCCTGCCTGACTGAAGGTGACTTCTCGAAGTTGTTTTCAATAGTAATCTCAAGAAACCTGTCGGTTTTCCTTATTTCCGTTTTGATCCTGACGCTATCAGTACTTTCATAGACCCCGTATTTAACTGCATTCTCGTAAAGTGGCTGGAGAAGCATCACAGGGATCTTTCTATCAAGACATTCAGCGTCAATATTCTCCTCAGTAATCAGCTTTTCACCAAATCTTACTTTTTCAATATCCAGGTATAACCTTATATTTTCAAGTTCACTATGGAGGGAAACCGGCTGTTCATCTTTTCTCGATAAGGCATATCTCATAAAATCCGAAAGTTTTACAAGCATTGTTCTGGCTTTCTCAGGGTTGGTTATTGTCAGAGAACTTATTGAATTAAGGCTGTTAAAAAGAAAGTGCGGATTAATTTGTGAGCGAAGCATTTTAAGCTCGGTCTCTTTCAGGAGACTCTCAAGCCTTGCCTCTTTGACGTTCTTCTCCGACAGGTTGTAGAGACTCTGAAACAGGTAATATGATAATACAATAAGTCCGTAGATAAGTGCACCCGTACTTATCCTGTATGGAAAAGTCGCTTGCCAGTATTCCTGGTAATTGTTGCCCTCCGGCAGAATTCCAAGCATTATGTACTTTGTAAGGAGGGCCCACAGGGTAACTGATATTATTCCGCTGACAGCCAGATTCAGGATTATGTTCGTTGCTTTTACCTTTTGTGAATTGAAAAAGCTGAATGGATACCAGAGTGAAATGGCAATGCCGGAATAGATCAAAAGAGAAAGAAGACTGTCAATTATGCTTAAACTGATGAAATCCCCATAGGCGAAGCAGAATAATACAGACTGGCCGGCTGTTATGAACAGCCAGACCAGCCACCAGACAATAAGCCGAATTCTGTTTGATAGAACCGGGTGTTTCATTTCACCGATTATGAATAGCTTTTGATTTCACCTCCACCGAATACCACAGCACCCTTAATAATAAGCTGTTTTGAAGTATCGATGGCTCTTCCGAGATTTAGCTTTCTTTCATCACCAAATCCGCCAAGTACCGGCACCACTTCTACTTTGATGTTCCAGTCGGTTGGTACTATAATCGTTGTGCCGCCAAATATGCATGCAATTTCCAGTTCTGATATACCGGGTGAAAGCTTTGCCTGAGTAAGGTCAATTTCACTTCCTCCGAATATTGATGTGATTTTTCCTCCCCTGAAATTATCTGTAACAATCTGTCTTTCTCCTCCGCTGAAAATATTTATTATATCGATGTAATCATCTCCAACCTGGGAGACTCTTGAAACTCCATGCCATCCGCCCTTTCTTTTTGTAAATATGAAGATCAGACCAATAATAATGAATACTGAAGGCCAGAACATATTGAAATTAAAGGTAAAACTGAATAATTTTGGCAGAAGGAAAAATGCGCCGACTGCCATAACAATTATACCTCCGGTTTTATTATCAGACGATCCGAGAGTTATCACAAGGCCAATTGTGACCAGCAGCATCGGCCAGCTGAAAATGATTTGATCAATAAAACCCGGGAAAATTCCTGTATTTCTCATTATCAGGAATGCACCTACCAGAACCAGGACCACACCAATTATAGCACGGTTACTCTGGAGATGATGGCGATCACCCCTGAAACGATGATCATTGTCTTTATAACTATCATTTGTTTCCATAGCTGTAAATTTATCTGTTTATTATTTTATTTAGTCTATTTAACTCTTTTAATAAAAGATGAAATAATATATGCCAGTCCGATCAGTATTATTACTCCTGGCCAGTAAATTTTTTCCACAATTTCAGGGACGAATATATTTATCTCGTCCCTGATGAACCATAATCCTGCTGCAAGTGACAGGATCCCGCCTGTGAAATTAAGGTTCAGAATCAGCAGAACACCGATGAAAATAAGTGCAGTTTCCCAGGTGAAGTACCTGTGTATCCCTCCAAGGTTAAAAACATCGTTGGTAGCTATCAGAAGGGCAACACCAAGGGTGACAAAGAAAATTCCGATGCTAATTCTCGGATGATGTTCCCTTTTTATCAGGTTTCTGTTATAACTGTGTGTCATATTTAATAATTTTGTTTTAGCCAAAAGTAATATCAAAACACTCCTGGAGTAAATTAATTTCGGCTAACGATACTTTTTTACCGGTAAATAATCATTTAAGCCTCCTGATGTTACTTTTTTGTTGATAATTTTTTTAATTGAAGAAGGATTCATATTTTTGCAAACCAAATTTGAAAGAGATGTCCGGAATATATGCTCTACCGTTAAGCGGATTGAAAGAAGGGCTCCATACTTTCGATTTTGAAATTGGGAAAGAGTTATTTGAAGAATTTGAAGAGTCGGAGATCAAGGAAGGAAGCCTTCAGGCTATTGTAGTAATGGAAAAGAGATCGACGCATCTGGATTTGCAGGTTAAGATTTCCGGTGTTGTGATAGTAAGCTGTGACAGGTGTCTGGAGAACTTCTCATGGCCTGTTGAATGTGAAAACAGGTTACTTGTAAAACTAGGCAAAATCATTGCGGAAGATGATCCTGACATAGTTTCCCTGTCTTCTGATGAGCATGAGCTTGATCTCATGCAGCATCTTTATG
>CAYLYN010000082.1:0-17115 GCA_964387565.1 uncultured Rikenellaceae bacterium
AGAAAAATTAGTCGAATTAAATTATTCATAATACATTGGGAAAATTGCACTCTTTTGGTGGATAGTGTTATGTTTTGTTGTTTTCCGTTCAGCATTCACAATTCTATAAGAAAAAAACGATGAAACATTTTTAATCCCATTCTTTTGGTTTTTTTAAAATGAAACCATCCTTTTTCTTCACTTCATTACTAAACTGACTTTCTGATAATTTTTTTCTTCCAATTGCAATAATCCCCTTGCAGTCAAAGCTACAGAAGAGTTATGCCGTTTCGGCGGAAATGCAACAAAGATCCTTTTACTTTCAAATAATTCATGAATAGCACGTATTGGGGGTACCAGATCACTGTCACCTGAAATAAGCATTGCCATATCATATCGATCTTGAAACGCATCGATCAACATCTGGGTTGCAATATTTACGTCAGTCATCTTTTCATGAAAGGTTGGCCAAACATTTCCGCATTGCCTGCATCTGGTCCTATCACTCTGGTAGTTCCCATAATAAATTTTGATGTTCACCGATTCGAGTGCTTCTATATATGTTGCCTGCCTTTTTTGTTTATCAGGATCATTACTTACCCTACTCGTAAAATATTTTATCTCAATTATTTTTTGATTTATTCTCAGGATGTTATGAGCCAATTTGTTCAAATCAAACCATTTATAATTACTATATCCGCCTTCCATTAATCCAAAATATAGATTAAATCCATCTACATATACAACAACTCTCTCTTTTTTGGATATATTGTTTTCAGAAATCATTTTAGTTTTTATATCTTTGTACTACCACAACATCGCTGAAGATAGCATCTTTAGCCTGACGCTCTGAAAAGAGCGTTTCTTTTTTATTAATTCTTTGCTTTAGTTATCTGATTCTAAAATCACATTTTGCTCATAATTCTGTGGAAGAACTATAATTACTTTTACTTGGTGGATAGTGTTATCTTTTACTGTTTTCATTATCTGCTGTTTTTGCATTCTCACCCCTCACACCTCACCCCTCACCCCTCACACCTCACACCTCACCCCTCACACCTCACCCCTCACACCTCACACCCCACGCCTCACACCCCGCCTCACACCCCGCGCCTCATCTTACATCAAGATCCTCTATCGGACTCCTTACTGCCACCAGGTTACGACGGCTTACATGTGTGTAAATCTCCGTTGTACGTGTACTCTTGTGACCTAATAACTCCTGGATGTACTTGATGTCAAGTCCATTCTCATGAAGATGTGTGGCATAACTGTGACGCAGACTGTGTACTCCTACATCTTTCCTGATACCAGCCTTCACCATGGCTTGCTTAAATACCCTGTAAACACTTTCCGAGGAATACCGCCCTCCTGTCTGACCCTCAAATAAATACTCTTTCGGCGCGTAACTTGCCTGGTATTCATCTACTTTCTGCCATACTTTGTCCGGAACAGGGACTATCCTGTCTACCCCACCTTTGCCTTCCCTTATGTGGATAATCCCACGTACCCGGTCTATGTCCTTGAGCCTTATGTTTATAGCCTCAGACCGCCTTAGTCCGCATGAATAAATAATCCAGAGCAATAACTTGTGCTTTATGTTGCCCGACGAATTGAGGATACGGACTACCTCCTCCTTTGAAAATGTTTTGGGCAACGACCTCCTCCTCCTTGGCCTGCTCAGTTGCTCTGTATTCAACTCACCCTT
The DNA here is from genome assembly GCA_964387565.1 of uncultured Rikenellaceae bacterium. Taxonomy (GTDB): domain Bacteria; phylum Bacteroidota; class Bacteroidia; order Bacteroidales; family VadinHA17; genus LD21. The sequence goes on from CAYLYN010000082.1 coordinate 1,688, forward strand.
ATCTATAATCATATAATAAGTCTTAAGTGCCGAAATCATCTGATTCTGATATGTTTCTGAGTAACCAAGCCTTATTATTATGTTATTAATAAACTCCGATATCTCATGGCTCCTTATCTCCACCGGATCCTTGCCGTTGAAATACCTGAAGAAAAATTCAAGCATCGCCAAATATGCTTCCCTGGTACGTGTGCTGTAACGGTTCTCATCCAGGTATAAAGCTAGACTCTCAAGACCATCAAGTGCCTTACTGCCAAGCTCACGATCCCTGATTTCATCACCTACTCTTTTCCTTTCATTTCGGAGTTCTTCATTTATTTTCTCCTTTTTAACATCAACATCTATGCCTTCCCTGCTGAAATAATCCGAGAGCGAATCACAGGTTAGCTTCGACCAGGGGACAATCCACTCCCTCCTGACAGAATCATACCTGCAACGGTAACTCTTTAACTCGTCAACCCATTCCTTTAAATATGGTATGGGCAGTCGGACCAATAACGACCCGGTCTCCTCGTTTATCCTGAATACAACAGATCCTACTCTGTTTCTCTTTTCAGGCTGCCTCATCTCAGTAGCAAAGGTAGGAGTGATGAAAGTGGGGGACTGAATGATAACAGCATCCTTAGACTCATCCTTTGGCTTTTTGCCGGACGTCAATGGTTCAATATCTATCTCAAATGAGCCTTTCAAAGTCTTTATAATGTCACGGATATTCTCTTCAGTATCATCTGTGTAAAAGCACTTATTCGAGGCGGAATATTTAACTCCGTGTATAGTCTTAACTTTCAGCTTTATATTCTCATTGTAGCTGAAGAAAATCCCAATGCGATCAGCGTCACGGTGATTGAACCGTCTGAGGGTAATCTTATTCTTCATTATTGCAGCGATACAATACCTTAAAGATATAAAATATTTTTTATTGACACATTTGAACTTATGGGAATTTGCTTCGGCGTAATTCATGGTAATTTGCCCTTCGCGTGTTATACCATCACACGAAAATTACCGATTTTCTCCCCTTCAGGGGAGATGTCGCGAAGCGACAGAGGGGCAGGTTACACCGAATTACCACCGATTTACCACCGATTTACCACCTGCCACAAACTCAACTTTTTTACCTTCAGCCCTCCACCCTCTTTTAGCCACCGAAGCTATCCTGAGCCTGCCGAAGCTATCCTGAGCCTGCCGAAGTCATCCTGAGCTTGCCGAAGGACGCCTGCCTAAAGCACAGCCCCGTCAATCACAATAACAATATCAATTAATACCTTGATTAATAATGAAATACTGTGATCAGACCGACTTTCAACTTCACTATAACCAAAGTTAAACAAAAAATAAATTATCCTCAATACCTCTTTGAATTAAAGAAGATTTTCCTGATTTTTTTTTGCCACGGATCGCTAAGAATTTTACCAGATTCCTATTTTCCTGTTACCAACAACTTCCAGCCTCCGAAGTTTTCTTCGAACACCGAAATTATCCTGAGCTTGACGAAGTTATCCTGAGCTTGACGAAGTTATCCTGAGCATGACGAAGGAAGCGAAGGTGTTAACGAAGGAGACCCGCAACTCTTCTTTCTCTAACTGGGTTTCGGACCAGCTAATACAATTCATGCGGCATCATGTCAAGAATAGGATCAAGTTCAGCTTTGTGCCTGTTATATATTATTACATTGCTCTTTCGTGCCAGAGCATCTGCCTTCATTTGTCCTATGATCCTTGCTGTTTCTTTCTCTTCTTCAGTTGTGGGCACAAATTCAAAATCGGGTACCTCAATTGCGTCAGGATTCTCGCTGTCGGCACGTGCCATCATAAGTGAAACTTTTATCAGCGCATATCGCTCTTCTGTGATGCCGGCCTTTTTCAGACTATTCCTGGTATTCTCATCAACAGGTATAATGTTATCCTGATTACTAAAAATTTCATCCAGTAGTTTGGACTCGGCATGAATTTCTATTACCGGTCCCATAACATATTGCTTACATTGCTTTAGAACCTCAGGATATGATGGATCAAGTAAGGAAAAATCAAAGATATTTATTGAACCTGCAATATGTTCTTCATCTTCACGATGATAGAAACTAAATGCAGTACCAACAGGAAGAAATCCCCATGGACTATAATCTACATAGAAATCGTTCTTTGTATAGAAGGAGTTCACATCTTTAATAAAAACCCTCAGCTCATCAACACTTGGATCGGTTGTATTATATGGATTTTCCAGGAGTTTGCTATACTTTTCATTTGTCATGGTTTCTCCAAAAAAACCCTTGTTTATGGCAGGAAAGTCTTTACCAAATGTAAATACTGCTGTTGGAACAGCCGATGGTTTAAGTAATGATTCGGAGTCTTTGAACAACTCCTTGCTCTTTACCGATACCTCTCTGGAACATGCCGGCAAATATCTGGAACCTTGTGGTACAATAATATGTTTTGAATATTTCTTCAGCCATTCAAGGGGATCAGTCTTTCCTGAATTGATGTCAAGAAACAAGCTATAATGTCTGTCCTGTTGAGAAACAATTGCATTAATAAATTTATCATTTTCTGACGTTTCCGCCTTGAGTACCGGCAGCACAGCAGCTAATTCACTTTCACTGAGCTTTGCAACCATCACTTCCTGTGCAAATGAAGGTCTGACAAAAAATATTGAGATTATCATAATTATCAGATGGAAAAAATATCCTTCCATTCTGCAATAATTATCTTTTACTGGCTTTTTCATAAGATGCTGAATATAATTTTGTTTTCAGGTAGATTAACAATAACTTGATGGTATCAGATCACTTTTTAACCAGTTCAACCCTTCTGTTCTTAGCTCTTCCCTCCTCTGTATTGTTATCGCCAGCTGGTTTATCCTGACCGAAACCTGATGCGCTTAGCCTTTCAACTGCGACTCCCTGACTGACAAGGGCAGCAACAACTGATTTTGCTCTTTCCACAGAAAGTGTTTTGTTCGATTCCGGACTCCCTGCATTATCAGTGTGTCCCTCAACTCCAAGTTTAAGATCAGGATTAGTTTTCATCATCTGTACAATCTGTTCAATGATTGGTTTTGATTCATCCCTTATTATTGATTTGCCTGTATCAAAATTTATATACAGGGCAATATGTCCATCGCGGTTAAGTGCCTCAAACATATTGATCGCCGTGACATCCTGTTTCATCAGTTCTTTTATTACCACTGTAAGGGTATAGTCCTCGCCGCCAAGCGATACCACTTCAGCCCACATTTCATTTCCTTCTTTAATAATCTTGCCTGTCACCATATTCAGTCCGTTGAATTCGGCACATTCGGCATTCTGTGGTGCACCCTCATACATGACAGTTCCTCCCATACCCTTTATGGCATTCGTATAGTTTCGCATTATCTGAATGACACTTGATTTCTGTGCATCATCCTTTAATGAATATATCCTTCTGAATTTCTTCCCTTCCACTGTATTACAGTTTTTGCCGTTGAAGAAATTGTAACTGTCAAAATCAGCATCGGCCGCATCATAAACCATGTAGTTAGGCATACCTGAGAACCATGGCGTATCCTTGTATTCAGATTCCTGTGCTTGAATTGGGACTGCCATGATGAAACAGACGACAATACAAAATGTCAGAACCCTGGTTTTCATATTTACCTCCTTTTCTAAAAAGGTTAACAGACTAAATTAAAGCGGATTAAGTTTTATATAAAGTTCCTAAATATTATATCTCTGTACAAATTTATTTTTCAGGACGCTGATCAGAGAATATTATTCATATGTAAATGCAGGCAGAGCTTTTAAGGAAGCTTAACTGCAACTATGAAAAAGCATGGAAGAAATTCAGATATCTGAATTGATCAGGTAAAATATTTTGTTGTTCTCTGTGATCTTACTGCCGCCATTTGCCAGTATAGATTCCTCTGCAAGCATCAGTATCCTGTTAACTATATCGGAGATCCTGGTATAATTAGGCAGATCATCCCTGGTGTAATTAATATAGGTGTCATTGAATGGCACTTTCCATGAAGGTTTATCGCCAAGACCAAGAGTAAACTTTGAAGGAATCAAAGAACCCCCGTTGATAACACCTATCAATCCTGCACATGTTGCAGCCTGGTTATCACAGTCAAGTCCTGCAGTAACAGCAATCCCTGTTGTCTTCACAAAATCACCTTCGCCGTATAATATTGCCATGATCCCGAACAGACCGTTTGCCAGCGATGAAACATCAGAAACCGGTGCAGCATAATCACCTCTGGTGTATCTGTAATATTTCTCAAAAATGAGCTTCCTGCATACCTTCCAGTCTGCATGCTGCTTATGCCATTTAATTACATCCTGCATCCCTTCATAAAAAGGACTGTCACCTGGTATATAGCTGAGGGCCATATTCACAAGCCTTTCCACATCCTTTTCAAAAACTGCCGCACTGTACATAACCCCGTAAGCCACCGTCGGATGTGTTCCCCAGTCATCATTTGTTATCCTGGCCCCCCATTCAGCCTTTTCTGCGCTCTTGCCAACCATTCCGGGGTAAAACATGCTCCATATCTCATTTACCAGTTGAGGATCGATCTGGTACCAGTTCTCATTGTTCTTTTTGCTGCCTGTTTCAGGAGCCACAAGACCTTTTTCCATCAGATTTCTCGCTGTGCGGTTGGCTACCCATATCTTACGGTTAATGTGTTTCTTCCACATCTCCGTTATTTCAGAATATGTAATGTCAAGTCCGTACTTTTCAACAGCGTGCAGAGTAACAAATTCTATATCCGTATCGTCATCCGAAAAGGCTCCTTCAAGCCAGTTGGTCATAAGCAGGCAGTATCCTCGCAGATCATTCCTGTTAATCGCTAGGGAGGTATCGTCATCATACTGGTAATACCTGTCTATAAACACTGGTACAGGCTCTTCCTCATAAGTTCCTTCAAAAGGGAAACCCATGTAGTTACCCACACACTGACCAGTCCAGTAACCTGCGATCTTGTCCCTCAGTTCATCCATCGAGATTTTCCTCAGTGTTTGTGAATATGAAGTAAAATTCAGGGCAGTAAAAACAGATAATGTGATTATCAGTTTTCTGAGTTCGTTGCAAAGTATCATCATATCTCTTTTATGGTTTATTTTTACATCTTTATTATTTTCCGGTATATTCCTTTAAATCAGTCAATCCATGTAATTTTTTTTATCATCGGTCAAATGTAAATATAATGTATAATAATCATTGGAAAGTAAAAAGAACAGAAGGTAATGCTTAAACATAAATTGCCTTTAGTAATAATTGTTATTAGATTTGTGGCAGATAGAAGTGCATATCAACAGGTTTCCTTAATAACTATTTCATGCATAATATTTTTTAATAAAGATTTGCTAAATTAAACGATTAAGCATAAATTTGCTGTTAAATTGAATTTTATTTGGTGTATTGTTCATAATTAATCCTGCCATTTTATAAGACCATGGAGAAAAAAGTGTCATTAAAAGATATCGCAAAAAAGGTAGGGGTTTCAATTGCTGCCGTATCATATGTTATGAACGGACAGGAAAAGGAGAAGAGAGTGGGAGCAGAGGTGGTGAAGAAAATAAGGGAAGCTGCGGAGGAGTTGAATTACCAGCCTAACCAGATAGCACGAAGCCTCAGAACCGGTTCAACAAAGTCAATCGGACTTATTGTTGCCGATATCGCTAACCCCTTCTTCGGTCATCTTGCACGTTTTATAGAGGATGAGGCAGCTGACTATGGATATACGGTGCTGTTCGGCAGCTCGGATGAAGATGCCTATAAATCAGAACAGCTTATAAATACTCTGCTTAACAGGCAGGTTGATGGATTTATTATTGTTCCCACCGAAGGTACTATCAGCCAGATCAAAGGACTGTTAAGAAAAAAGGTTCCCATGGTGCTTATCGACAGGTATTTCCCCGAAGTGCTGACCAATTACGTTATACTCGACAATTACCAGGCTACATATAACGCTACCACATTACTGATTGAGAAAGGATACAGGGATATCTGCATGGTTGCCTACAAATCTTCCCTTGTTCATATGCAGGAACGTGTACGGGGCTACATTGAAGCAATGGATAATAACAACATGTCTGATCTCAAATGCGTTAAGGAGATCAGATTCGAACATACTCAGAAAGATGTTGACAATGTAATTAAAACCATGGTTGTTGAAGCCCGGAAGACTGATGCCCTGCTCTTTGCCACAAATGCTCTTTCAATCTCGGGTCTTCTGAGTGCTCAGAAATATAATATTCTTATACCCAGGCAGGTAGCAATAATCGGATTTGACGGAGGCGAATGCTTCGATCTTTTCCAGGCTCCGCTTACCTATGTTAAACAACCACTCGAAGAGATGGGTAAGGAGTCTTTCAGAGTCCTGTTTGATATTATTAGCGGATCAAACAAGACAAGTCATATAATGCTTAACCCTTCACTGATTGTAAGAAAGTCATGCTGACTTTTTTTATACTATATGCTTAATCGATTAATATGAAATAATGAAAAAACTTAAAAGCCCTGTTCAACTAAAACCTGTAGCAATGGACAACAGATATTTTAAATCAGCATCTTCTGAATGTAAGGGAATAAGACTGGCATACTCATTCATGTTTCTCTGCCTTGTATTACTCTTTTTTTCAGGAGAAAAGGCTGCAGGATCAGACCAGCAGCAGAATAGAATTACCGGTATTGTAACTGAAGAGAATGGTAAACCCCTTGCCGGAACAACTGTTATGGTTGAAGGAACAACTACCGGCACCACAGCTGATGAGAACGGGAAGTATTCTATTCAGACAACCGTAGAAAACCCTGTACTGATCTTTTCTTTCCTCGGGTACTCCTCCCAGAAAATACCAGTAGATGGAAGGATTGTGATAAATGTAAATATGCAGCCTGATTTCCAGGCAATTGATGAGGTGGTTGTTATCGGATACGGAACTCAGAAGAAGGTAAACCTTTCAGGAGCAGTAGATGTGGTCAAATCTGAATCGATTGAGAACCGGCCCGTTGCCAATATTTCCCAGTCTCTCCAGGGGATATCACCCAGCCTTAATGTAAGCGTGAGCAATTCAGGTGGTGAAATGGGAGCACGCATGAATATGAACATTCGCGGAATAGGATCTATTAACGGAGGATCACCGTATATCCTGGTCGATGGCATGGAACAGGATATAAATAATCTGAATCCCGATGATATTGAAAGCATTTCTGTGCTGAAGGATGCAGCATCATCAGCAATTTATGGTGCCAGGGCTGCATTTGGTGTTATCCTCATCACAACACGAAAGGGGAGAAATGATGGTTATTCGGTCAATTATTCAAATAACTATTCATTTTCTGCTCCCACCATTGTACCCCATTCTGTCGATTCACGAAGATTTGCAAACTATTTAAATGTAGCATCAGCCAATGATGGTAACCCTCCTCTTTTTCAGAAAGTAATTCTCGATTTCATGGATGATTACCTTGCCGGGGAGATAGATTACTGGACGATTCCTTATCCATTGGCACCACAGTACTGGCTGCTTAACCAGGGTGCCTGGGCCAATACTGACTGGTATGATATAAACTATAAGAAATGGGTTCCGAACAGCCTTCATAACCTTAGCTTCAGCGGTGGCGATAAAAGAACCCAGTTTTTTATATCAGGTTCTTATTTTGACCAGGCGGGTCTTTTGAATTTTGGATCAGATAATTACAACAGGAGCACTGTCAATTCAAAAGTTAATACAAAAATATTTGACTGGCTTAGATTTAATTTTACCAGCAAGTTCAGCAGTGTCAACATCGAACGGCCCAGCTATGACAAAGATCTGCTGTATGATCGTCTGGCCCGTCAGTGGCCGACAAATGCACCCTACTTCCCAAATAATACTCCTAATTATGAGGCTGTACAGATATGGCTTGAGCAGGGAGGAATGTACAATGAAAAAAATAATGAACTGAGTGTTATCCCCGGACTTGAAATTGAACCACTGAAGGGATGGATAATATACTCAAACCTGAGATGGAGGATGAACAACTGGGGGATGTCGAATCATGAGGCTAAGGTTGTAGGTGAACTTGCTGACGGCACCAAGGGATACCTGAGAGCCGAAAATAATTACTCAACAAATGACTACTCCATTTATTACACTTCACCTAACGTTTATTCTACTTACACAAAAAACATCGGGATTCATAATATTACTCTTCTTGCAGGATTTGAGCAGGAGTATTCGAAATATAATTCCACTTACGCAAAAAGATGGGACCTTGTGAGCGACGAAGTCCCCTCTCTCACAACTGCAACCGGACGCCAGGAAGCCGCCGGAACAAAAGGACATTTTGCTACAAGGAGCTATTTCGGAAGGTTAAACTACAGCTTAAATGAAAAGTATCTTCTCGAATTTTCTATGCGTTATGACGGATCTTCAAAATTCCCTGACGGTTACAGATGGGGAACATTTCCATCGGGATCCCTTGCATATATACTCTCAAAAGAGTCCTGGTGGAAGCCTCTTGAAAATGTTATTAATATGTTTAAAATGAGGATTTCCTACGGCTCCCTGGGAAATCAGAATGTAGATAACTATCTCTATATTGAGCGTTTGCCAATCTATACAAATCTTTCATATATCATGGGCAACGAACGCCCTAATTATGTAGGTATGGCCGGATCAGTCAGCCCTGGTCTTACATGGGAAAAAGTAAATACAAAGAATATCGGAATGGACGCCGGATTTCTGAAAGACAGGCTGAATATGAGTTTTGATTATTTTATCAGGAATACATTTGATATGCTGGGTCCGGCCGAATCGCTTCCTGCTGTGCTGGGAACCAGTGTTCCAAGATCAAATAATGCAACGCTGCAGACAAAAGGTTTCGAGTGGTCACTCGAATGGAGAGACAATATTTCCGATCTCAGCTATGGAGCACGATTCGTACTGTCCGATTACATTTCAACTGTTACAAAATATTATAATCCCCAAAACCTTTTAAGTGCCCCGTATTATGAAGGCATGAGGCTGGGAGAGATATGGGGTTTTACCACGGTTGGATTATTTGAATCTGATGAACAGGCACAATCAGTCGATCAGTCATATTTTTCAGCAGATGTTCTTAGAGCAGGAGATGTTCATTACAAGGACATTAATTCAGACGGGAAAATAGATATAGGAAACAATACAGTTGAAAAGCCCGGTGACAAATCAATAATTGGCAACACAACGCCAAGAATGGCATACAGTCTTGCACTGAATGCAGCATGGAAGGGATTTGACCTGAACATACTGATGCAGGGAATCGGGAAAAGAGACCTCTGGCTTGACAGTCCTATATTCTGGGGTGCAGGAGGTATATACTGGCTCACTGCCTATGAGGAGCATATGGATTACTGGACAAAAGATAATCCAGATGCATACTGGTTCAGACCATATATGGAAAAAGGAGGGAAAAATAAACAGGTTCAGACAAGGTACCTGCAGAATGGAGCCTATCTGCGTCTGAAAACGGTTCAGTTAGGTTATACAATACCCTCATCAGTGACAAGTAAAGTACGTATCAATAATATGAGGATATATGTTTCGGGAGAGAACCTGATGACCTTCACAAAACTGATGAAAGCATTTGACCCTGAGGCAACAGGAGGTGCAAGAGCCAACGGATATATATATCCTATACAAAAAGTAATGTCAGGTGGGATCAGTATTACTTTCTGACAGGCCTGCTTTATAATTAGATTATTATGAAAATGTTTACACTAATAATACAAGAGATGCAAAAATCAATATATGTTTCAATCCTGGCAATCATGCTTGTATCTTCATGCTCCGAAGATTTTCTTAACAGGATGCCTCTTGATGAGCTTTCGCCGGAAGCCTATTTTAAAACGGCAAATGATCTGAAGCTTTATGCCAACAGGTTTTACCCTCTGCTGCCATCTCACTGGGGTTATGGCGGGGGGACATTCTGGATCGACCAGAACAGCGATAACCTTGTACCCGGAACAGAAGATAAACGCATGGCCGGTACCCGCACCCTGCCTGCTTCAGGAGGAGGCTGGTCGTGGGATAACATACGCCAGGCAAATTATTTTCTTGACCATTGTAACTCTCATCCTGATGAAGCTGATCTGAAAAGAATATACATTGCCGAAGTTAAGCTGTTTAAGGCAATGCTTTATTTTGATAAGGTGAAAACATTCGGGGATGTTCCATGGTATACATCGGCGCTTGATCCTGATTCACCTGAACTCTATGCTTCACGCGACAGCAGGGATCTTGTAACAGATTCAATTCTTGCCTGTATCGATTATGCCATTGCAAACCTTAAACCAAAAAGCCAGACAGAGCCATTCAGGATCAGCATGGAGGTGGCACTTCTCTTCAAAGCCAGGGTATGTCTGTATGAAGGTACCTGGGAAAAGTATCATGCAAATACTCCTTTCGGCGTTACCGGGAAAGACGGGTCAAATTATATCAGCATGGCAGCTGATGCTGCTGAACAGCTTATTAAGATGGGTACATTAAGTCTTTATAAGGGACCTCCGGGAAAAGAATACTTCTCCCTCTTTAACCAGCTCGACTATACAAATAATCCTGAAGTCATAATGTGGAAAAAATATGACGTGGGACTGGGAGTTTATCACTGGTGCAGCCAGTATCTTCCCTTCGGAGGAGGAGATATTGGAGTATCCCGTAGTTTAATGGATGATTATTTATGTACCGATGGTAAGCCAATATCTGTAAGTCCGCTGTTCCGGGGTTATGATTCACTCCTGCTGGAAGCTTCTGACCGCGATCCCCGGCTTGCCCAGTCAATACTCCTTCCGGGACATGATATAACCATTAATTCACCTGCAGGTATAAGTGATAAGAAATTTGTAAAACCGGCCCTCGATCAGAGTGGTCCTGTAAGGGCAACAACCGGGTATAGTACATATAAGGGAGCTAACCTCGATTATTCCCAGCAGCAGAGTTCAGGCGGCTCAATGGCATCTATACTGTTCCGCTACACCGAGGCATTACTGATCTATGCTGAGGCAAAAGCCGAACTGGGTACTATTACCCAGGCAGATATTGATATGACAATTAATCCGATCCGCGACAGGGTTGGAATGATCCACCTTGATATCAGCAACATTACTGCTGATCCTGACTGGGATTTTCCTTCATTATCACCGCTGATAAATGAAATCAGGCGGGAGAGAAGAATTGAACTTGCTTTTGAGGCCCAGCGCTGGGATGATCTGGCCCGCTGGAGGGCACATCATTTGTTCGCAGGTAAAAGACCTAAGGGAATACTCTATATAGGTTCAAACCTGGAAGGAACTTATAAAGACTATCTTGGCGCCCCGACTATAGTGGTAGGACAAAACCTGTATATAGATGAAGATGGAAGAGTTGATCCATACCAGAAGAAGTTTCCGGCAGGACTGGGTTTCGATCCCTTACGTGATTATCTGTCTCCTATTCCGAGTGATGAGATCACACTAAATAAAAATCTCGATCAAAACCCCGGATGGTAGCTCGCTTTTACACTTCCATACTCAATCTAATCTTTGTCCATAACTATCTTTTCTGATAGAAAGGAAGTTGCAAAGTGTAAACCCGCTTCATTTGTATAAGCAGTAATTATCAGTTTACAAATAGCATGGTACATAAATAATATTTACAGGTTTCCTCAAAAGCCGGAGGCTTTTAAGTCTAATAACCCCGGTTGCATCCGGGGTAAGTCGAAGCAATCTATCAACCCCGGAGGGTGTTGAATTTGTGAATCTGAAATTACATTCATAATTTTATTGAAGTGCTAAATGTGGAATATATGTCGACTTACACCCAATTTTTGTATCAGATTGTATTTGGCAGCAAAAGGCATTTACCATTCCTTTCATCAGAAAATCAGGATATATTGTTTGCATATATTGCAGGCATTTTAAAAAAGAAGTCTTGTCACTCCTATATTGTAGGTGGCGCCAGTAACCATATTCATATTATCACACATATTCATCCTACAATATGTCCTGCATATCTGATAAAAGACATTAAAGAAGCAACTCATGCAATGATTCTGAGAGAGAGAAAATTATTTCTTCACTTCCCTGGATGGCAGGTCGGATATAGTGGTTTTACTTACCAATATCGAGTAAGGAATCATTGATTAAATATGTAAAGAATCAGGCTGAGCATCATAAAACAGTATCTTTCAAAGAAGAGCTGATCAGTTTATTAAAAGAACAGAATGTAGATTATATTGATGATTATTTATTTACCTGAAGCTCTTCAACACCTCCGGTGTTGAAGATTGCCCCGGCACAATTACCATGGATTAAACCATGGATATTAGACTTTGATGCCTCCGGCATCTGGGTTATAATTAATTATATTGTCAAACTCCATATTATTAGATAACCAGATCCTGGATAATCATCGAAAAATTTTTTATTCCTTAAAAATCCTCTGGCTATTATGATGAAGAAGATGTGTTCAAAAAGTAGCTTAATCTATAGTGAATGAATAAACCGGCAGATTTATTGATGAAGGAGTATCCCCGCCATAATAAACCGTCTGGGATGCATCCCTGAATTCTGTTGCTGAAAATGCGGGATCGTAGGTATTAAGACTCCTGTTAAACCTTGGGAACCAGCTTGAGGAAATAAATACCTTGAGTTTGTGCCCCGGGTTTAACTGGTAACCCGTTGCCCATACAGAAATCTCAACTTTAAGGGGATCTGCAGTATCAATATTTACCCTGGCTCCACCCTCCTGTATATTTATGATCCTGCCATCGGGAAAGATATCCTGGATCCCAACAAAAAAATCAGTGCATACGGCACTGCTTGTTGCCCATAGTGTAGCAGAAACAGGCCCAAGAAGAATCAGAGTATCATTTATTTCCTTTTCAAAAATGAGCTGGTCTTTACGCCCGGTACTGGAATTCTGACGTGAAGGACCGACACCAGTGCCTAAAGTGGTTCCCCCGTGGCTGGGGTATGGATCGGAAGGGGAGTAGGTAAAATTCAGCTTCCCCTCCTCAGGGTACCTACTTTCCGACAAATAGCCTTCAGGCCCGATAAAATATGGTGTAATTCGGGTCTCAGCAGGAGGCCAGACTTCTGAACCTGCATATTCATTTCTTTCCATTATGAAAAGGTTGTATTTAGCGTCCTTTAAAGGAGCTTTAAGCTTATCCTTTTTACCTTTCAGATGATTCTTTACATATTTGAAGATCATCTTGGGATCGCCGGTTTTTTCAATGCCTCCATAATCGTTCGGTTCACCGAGCGGACCGTGAGCCCACGGACCTATAATCATCCTTCCGGAATTGTTTCCCTGAGCTTCAAGTGCAAGAAAATCAGCTATCTGCGATTTCAAGAACAGATCATACCATCCTGCCATGGAAAGAACAGGGGCACCTGTTTTTCCCCTGAAATCCATTTGTTTCCAGTAACAGTCAAATTTATCATGCATTATCCAGTCATTAATAAAGTCAATGTCCTTTACTGTTGAATCATCGGCAGCTGAGAGAGGAAGGATCATTGCACTTCTTTTTATACTGTCTTCATTCAGAGTATTAAGTGAAGGGGAAGCATTCTGGAATCCCCATACAAATGCTGTCTGAAGTGAGAATAGAGAATCAGGATAGGTAAAATCATAAAGCCTGGCCCCTGTAAGAAGAAGTGTAAGGAAATCAAGTGAGTCAGAAACAGCCCACTGTGTATATCCTACATAGCTGCCACCCCAGCCGGCAACTGTACCATCCGACCATGGCTGGCTTCTGATCCATCTTAATGTCTGGAGGCCGTCTTCCCTTTCGTTGATGAAGGGATAAAATTCTCCCTCCGATTTATATTTACCTCTCACATCCTGCAGCACCACTGCTATTCTGAAAAGATTAAACGCCTGACCCATCCATTCTTCTGCATAACTGTTGTAAGGTGTCCTTACAAGAACTGTCGGGAAAGATCCTTTCCCCTTTGGTACAAAAAGCGTTGTATGCAAACTCACACCGTCATTCATTTGAATGCTGATTGTTTTTTTCTCTGCTTTTAAGTGGTTGAATGTCAGGTAGCCCACGCAGGCGATGCAAATCAGGATAAGGAATGCAATTACTAGCTTTTTCATTTTGGGAGGGTGTATATATTATGCTATATTATAAAAAGAAACCGGCCCGGGAAAATCATTCAGGTAAAATTTGATCCCGGGCCGGCTTCACTTTACTAATTAAAAATGGATAATGATTCTCTTACTTTGCTACAAAGGTCATGTGATACATATGTGTCGGGTAGTTAATATAGGGCATTCCTGCCGGAGTGGCTGCTCCGGCATACATGCAGACCATTATCGCCAGCCTCATCTGGGTAGGGCTGATTGATTTGATTATAACTTTTGTTGAAGTTGTAAAATCGAGAAAACCGATATATGAACCTGTTGAGAAAGAGAGCCATCTTTTGCCTGTAAATGTAACATTGCCATGTGCAGGAGGTGCTGCTGTTTCAGATGGATTCGTAATAGCATCAACAGTGAAGTCTGTTTCATTGAGTGTCCATGTTGCTCCTGCTGGAGGTGTAAAGCCTGTCGCCCTGCAGGTACCATATGGAGAATTGCTGTTCGGTACAGTTATATTATTTACAAAGGAAAACAGCGAGATAGCAATTAGAGTGTCATTCTGTATATTCACAGAATATGATCCGTTGTATTTAAAGGTAAATTCCTCCTTACGGGCAGCATCTTTTTCCCTTCCCATCCATCCGTAGAAATCAGCCGGAACAGGTATAAGTACAACCATGCTTGGTTCAACGGCACTTGCCCCGTCACCTTCCGTCACAGCATCGGTTTTCAATACCCATGTTTTGCCGTTTGCAGCATTTGGACCGCCGGTCAGCATTACTTTAACATCCTCGGCACTGGGCGACACGGCAACCTGCTTTTCCTTGCTGTCGGTTCCGCCACCACCTGTAACAGTAAGCTTAACATCAAATTCTCCGCCACCTTCATATTTATGAACAGGATTCATTTCTGTGCTTGTTTCCCCGTCGCCAAAGTCCCATAAATATGTATCGGTATTGGTCGAGGCTGAGGTGAAGGTAACTGTCAGACCGTCCGCAGTAAAATCAAAATTGCAGACAGGAGGATCTTCCTTGCATGAATTTAATAAGGTTACTGCCAGGATCATCAGACTTGCGATTAATAATTTCTTCATTTTGGTTCATTTTGGTTAGTATTCAATATAATGCTCTGATTCAAATTTAAATGCTAAGATATGCTTAAACGATTAATTAAGCAAATTTATTTTTATTTTTTATAATCAAAAATTGAATACCATTTAAAATGCTTGTAATAAAATATCTATATTATTGAAAAATAATATATTATGAATTATGCAATTATGTTTTTTTTGATTTTTTTTTGCTGCTGTGACCGGGTTTTCATATTGAAAAATAACTCCCGGAAGGAGAAATCAGCG
>CAYLYN010000083.1:0-1598 GCA_964387565.1 uncultured Rikenellaceae bacterium
CCACCCCGGCTCCGCTCCGCGTCGCCACCCCTCCTTCAAAAGGAGGGGAAACTTTTTGTACAAATTCCTTTTATCTACAATATTCTAAGTTTGACAGCTATGCTCCTGGCCCCTCTCAGCAGGCGAACTAAGTCTATACAGTCGTTGCGCCTCTGCGCCGTTGTGCCATTCTTACACTTCATTCCCGATAACATATGGCTTACGGTAAACCCTTGTAAGCATCAGGTCTGCTGCCGGATCATTTTCAAATTTCTCATAATCGCCCATGAAACGCAGTTCACGCCCCAGACGGTATGAAATATTTGCAAGTATGGGAAGTGATGAAGAAAGATGTCCTTCGATGATATCTGCATGCAGAGTATCATTGTTTCCGGATCTGATTGCATCAATGAAATTGGCATAGTGTTCAGTTCCTCCGGGAGATGCAAGATAGCCTGTCGGAGCAGGTTTCTTTTCAGCCATAGCAGAACCTGCAAATGGCTCTTTTTCTCTTTTCCTGAATGCCTTCCATGTCCCTCCGTCAAGCTCAAGATAACCTTCAGTTCCATAAAAGGTATTACCGATCCGTATGTCAAGGCTTGATTCACCATTTGTATACCTGCCTCTTGTTTCAAACTCAAGTATTTTACCATCAGAGTATTTGAAAATTGAAGTCTGGGTATTAGGCGTTTCCTGTGCACATTCTTCAGGATCAATACCAAAGATCCCTCCTGTTGAGTAGATCGTTACAGGGTGTTCATTCTTATTAAGACCCCAGCGTGCTATATCAAACTGGTGAGGTCCCTGGTTACCGGTATCCCCGTTTCCGGTATCCCAGAACCAGTGCCAGTTATAATGCAGGCGTTTTTCATTGTAAGGTCTGTAAGGTGCGGGGCCCAGCCAGAGGTCATAGTGCAGTGAGGCAGGAGGGGTACTGTCTTTTGCAATACCGAATGAGTCACGTGGTTTATAACAGTTGCCTTTTGCCATAAATACGTCACCTATACCTCCGTCATGCAAAAATTTCATCGCTTCCATTACATTGGCGATTGAACGATTCTGAGTGCCGGTTTGAACCCGAACATTATACTTTCGTGAAGCTTCGATCATCTTCCTTCCTTCGAACAGATTATGCGATGCCGGTTTCTCTACAAATACATGCTTGCCCGCCTGGCAGGCCCATACTGTTGCAAGAGCATGCCAATGGTTGGGAGTAGCAATAGAAACCGCATGTATCTCCTTATCAGCAAATACCTTTTGCATATCCCATTCGGTAACGGGCTTTGTACCATTCTTATCCTGGATTGTTTTTGACCGCTCGGCAAAGAACTGCTCATCAGCATCACATATAGTTTTAAGATATATGTTCCTGCTTTCCTTCAGTGCCAGCCACGAATTGATATGATCACCTCCCCTGCCCCTGAGGCCAATTACCGCAATGTTTATCCTGTCATTAGCTCCAATGATTGATGAATACGACCTGGCACTGAAACCAATGCCTCCAATGGCAATTCCGGCAGTTCCCAGAACACCTGTTTTAATAAATTCTCTCCTTTTTGTCATGACGTTATTCTTTTGATAGTTAAAATTTTAATTTATGATATGTAGGTATTACGGTA
>CAYLYN010000083.1:1698-16992 GCA_964387565.1 uncultured Rikenellaceae bacterium
TTCTAACAAGATATCCGCGGTAAGCATAGAACACCAGGTATATATAACATGGGATCAGGACCCAGTAACCTGCGAAGGTACTGAAGTGATCGGCAAAATAGCCATAGACAATAGGAATAAGGGCGCTTCCGCATAATCCCATTATCAGAATTGATCCTCCCATTTTAGTAAACCTTCCCAGTCCGTTAAGGGCAAGAGGCCATATTGCAGACCACATAAGAGAGTTTGAAAGACCCAACAGCACCAGTACCCAGATAGAGATATCAGTTGTGTGTCCAAGAAAGGTAACCTGATTACCCCTGACTGCGAAGAATACCAATGTAAGTATCAGTGCAGAGGTGGTACATATCCTCAGTATATTAAGATGATTAATGAATTTAGGTATCAGTACTATTCCCATAAGAAATCCGAACATTGTAATTCCAAGAATATATGAAGGAAATACCTTTGCTTCGAGCAAAGGCATTCCGAGTGACTGACCATAACCGATTACAGTATTTATGCCTGTGACCTGCGATCCTACATGAAGGAATATTGCAAAGGCACCTAGAATTGTATGGGGAAACTGCATAATGCTTGTCTTATCTGAATGGTTACCGGCAGATCCTGAACTGTCATTACTTGTATTTATCTCCGGAAGTATTGAGTATCTGATAAAGACACCGAGCAGGAAGAGCACCACCGACATACTTGCATATGGTATGATCACTCTTTTAATCAGTTCATCCAGTGCAGCGTTCCTTGCAATTTCATCCATGAGCGGCAGCTGCCTGAACAATTCGGTATCGGTAGGTTTAAGAATCGCGGCTGCCAGAAGAAGAGGAGCTATTATCCCTGCAGTCTTATTACAGACTCCCATTATGCTCATTCTTTGTGCGGCACGCTCCTTCGATCCTATCATCGTAATATAGGTATTTGCGGCAGGCTGAAGGATAGCAAGTCCTGTACCGATTGAGAAAAGTCCAAGTAAAAACAGGCCATAAGTCCTAGTGAAAGCGGCTGGGACAAAAATCATAGCACCGAGAGCCATGATCCAGAAACCTATCATTATTCCTTTTTTGAATCCAACCCTTTCAAGAAGATGAGCAGCCGGAACAGCCATCACAAAGTAGGCTATATAAAAGGCAAATGCCACCAGCAGCGACTGAACATTATTAAGTTCACATGAGATCTTGAAGTATGGTATCAGGATTGCATTTATCCAGGTGGTAAATCCAAAAATGAAAAACAACAATGCAATTATTGCTATGGATATTACTGTTTTCCGCACCGACAGGGATCCTGAATCGACTGTTTCAATAACTGGCATAAAATTAGATAATTAGTGCTACTTTGCTTTTTTTTCTTATTATTTTCTTAAACATTATATCACCGGTTCCCATCCTTTTTCATATTCTCTCGACCATAGTTTTTCAGAAACAGGATCATTAAGAATATGTCCGTTTGATGGATCTATATTGAGTGTTTTACCGGTTCGCTGGGCTATGTTTCCAAGCTGAACCAGCAGGGTACTTTTGTGACCGCTCAGAATATCTGCATTGAGCTTGTCTCCCTTTCTGATAGCATTAAGGAAATTTACAATATGAACTGCATCAAGACCTCCAGAAGGATTACTGAGATTTCTTGAGTCAATAACCGTGTCAGCTTTAACTTCCTTTATAAGCTTCCCTCCTATATCGAAAACTGAATAGGCATTACCGGCATCGATCCTGAGGGATCCATTCTCTCCACTGAAGATAACTCCGACAATACTGCCTTCAATCGGTCTACCATTACAACTGACCCCTTCCCATGCCATTCCTGTATTGTTATCAAACTCCATTGATATCACCTGAGTATCAGGCGTCTCCCAATCGTCATTATACCTGTATCTGCCTCCTGATGAAGAAACCCGAACCGGATAATCAACGCCTAATCCCCAGCGTCCGAGATCGACAAAATGAGTTCCGTTATTTAATGCTTCTCCTGTTCCCCAGTTCCAGAACCAGTGCCAGTTATAATGAATCAGATTATCCTTATAGGGTTTCCTGGGAGCAGGTCCCTGCCACAATTCATAATCAAGCCATGACGGAACAGGAACTTCTTTACCATGTCCGATTGAAGGACGGTTATTTGTGTACCATGTTTTGGCAAAATAAGGACGGCCGATTATACCTGATTTAAGTTCCGCAATTCCAGCAGCTACATTTGGAAATGAACGTCGCTGATTTCCCATCTGAATAACATTCTTATATTTTTCAGCTGCGGCTACAAGAAGTTCACCTTCATTCGGATTATGGCTGCATGGCTTTTCTACATAGACATGCTTGCCGGCCCGCGATGCGAGAATTGCAGCAGGGGCATGCCAGTGATCAGGTGTTGCAATAACCATTGCATCAAGTTTCTTATCATCAAGAGCTTTTCTGAAATCAGGAGCAGCCTTCGGACGCTTTTTCCCGAGTTTTTCAATTGCATCAGAACAGGCTGCTTCAGCCCTAGAGTCAACATCACAGATGTATATTATCTCTACATTATCCTGCTTGCAAAAAGTCTCTGAAAGAGCTTTTCCTCTTGAGTTGACACCCATAACTGCCACCAGTATCCTGTCGTTCGAACCTGCTATTGCAGAATAGCTTCTTGCACTGAACCCGGGCAATATTCCTCCCACACTGACTGCAGCAATTCCAGCTGCAGATTTCTTAATAAAAGATCTTCGACTATCTGACATAATTATTCGAATAATTTATATTATCCTGGACTAAGCAAAACTTATTTTCGCAGCCTTTTTCCGGGCATCGGTCATCACCTTTTCCACATCTACCGGTATTCCGCCTTTCATTTTGCTTACCTCAGCAGCCTGCATAAATGCAAAAATCTCAATTGTTTCTTCACGCTTAACAGGTTCAACTCCTGTTTTAAAGAACTCCAGAATTCTGATCAGAAGAGGATCATACCCTGCATAAGTGCCAAGTGACATACTTCCTTTTTCACCGAAAGCAGTTCCTCCGTAACCATGCTGCCCGGTCCGGGTTCCGCGGAATGTTCCTATACGGCCATCATTCCATATACCCACCGCAACATCAGTGTCGGGGGTACTGGCACGTGTAACCGTTTTACATCCTGTTCCCATAACAGCAAACAATGTTTCAACTCCATGTATTCCGTACCAGAAGAGGTCGGGATGTGATTTTTCAAGACTACAGGGAGAGAATGTATCGGCACCGGTCACCTTTCCAATTTTACCCTCAGCAACCTCCAGTACACCGGGTATATATCGAAGAGATGATGATGAAAAAACAGGGACCTTAAAGTGAGTTGAGGCATCGAAAATTGCAATTGCATGTTCAAGGCTGGCAGCAATCGGTTTGTCGATAAACATCCTTTTACCTGCCCTGAATACAGGTAATGCCTGCTCAAAATGGATCCGTCCATCGTTTGTTTCAAGCAGCACATAATCCACTTTTTTTAGCAGATCATCAATAGAAGAAGTTATCTCAACTCCGTACTTTTTTACTTCCTCGATGTAACCGGGTATTCGGTCTACACTCGATTTGATATCATTACTTCCTTTAGGATATGCCGCAACGATCCTGAAACCTGCGAATTCAGGTTTTGCATCAGGTCCATTGATTGCTTTTGTAAAGGCAGTACTGTGGGAAGTATCGAGGCCAATTATCCCAATCTTTCCCTGTTGCTGGGCTCCTGTACCAAAAAGGGGTGAGACAGTTGCTGTTAATCCAAGACCGAAACTACCTATAGCAGCTGTTTTCACAAAATCCCTGCGGTTGAATTCTTTTTTCATATCGTTCAATTAAATAAGCTTATTGATTCTGAAAATAAACTTCACAATTTAATATTTTAACCTGAATTATTCATTAAAAAGAGATTTAGTTTATATACATTTTAATATTCCTGAAATATTTCTTTCTTATTAATAATTCTTAAGTTTGGTAACAAATATTCAATCTATGAAAGAATCATCAAATAAAACCAGTCGCAGAAACTTCATTACCACTACCGGTATGGTTTCAGCAGGAATAGCCCTGGGGGCAAACCCGGCAAAAGCATCAGCTTATAACAGAATATCAGGAGCAAATGAAAAGATCCGTGTAGGATTTATTGGTGTAGGGAACAGAGGAACTCAGCTGCTTCAGCTTTTTATGACCAAACCCGATTGCGAAGTGGCAGCCTTATGTGATGTTTATGAACCATATATTACACGTGACAGGTCGCAGGTTGATCCAAGGTATATCAAAGATATGCCCGGACAGATACCACTTATGGGAGAGAAATTCCCAAATAAGGTGGCAAGGTATTCCGACTATCGCAAATTGCTGGAAGACAAAAGCATTGATGCCGTTTGCATAGCATCGCCGGACCACTGGCATGCGATTATGACAGTAGATGCAATAAGGGCAGGTAAGGATGTATATATAGAAAAACCTCTTTCGAAAACGATTGCAGAAGGTCGTGCGATGGTCAATGCATGGAAGGCAAGCAAACAGATTGTAACTGTTGGTCTTAACAGGAGAGGCGCTCCTACCTTCCAGAAACTTGCCAAGGAGATTCCGGCTGGAAAAATCGGTAAAGTTACATACTCAGGCGCATGCCATGTAAGCAATATGTTCCCTTCAGGTATCGGAAAAATGAAACCCGAGGAACCACCAAAAAACTTTAACTGGGATGCATGGCTCGGACCGCGCGGGTTCAGACCGTACCAGTATAACATTGCACCATACAAGTTCAGGTGGTGGGAAGAATATTGCAACCAGATAAGCAATAATGGTGTTCATTATCTCGATCTTATAAGATGGCTGCTGAATGAGGAAGCACCTTCTGTGATCAGTGCACACGGGGGTAAATATGCAGTTGATGATGACCGTACTATACCTGATACCTTCAACGTTACCTTTGAATTTGCATCAGGAACTCTTGTAAATGTCCAGGTGCTTGAGGCAAGTACAGGCAGCTTTGTTCCTTATGGATTCATTGAAATGCGTGGGACCAAAGGGACACTTTATACCAATGAAAACGATTATAGAATAGTACCTGCCAAACCAGGCCAGTTTTCATCATGGGACAAGCTGATGGATGCAGAGGAATATAAGCTGGAGACACAGGATACTTTGTTACGCGATAACAGCTATGCCAACAGTACTGCAAACCTTATCGGAAATTTCCTTGAATGTATAAAGAGCAGGAATACACCATTCTGTACTCTTGAAACAGGTCACCGTTCAACCACAATGGCACATCTGGCTACAATTTCAATGATTACAAAAGAGAGACTTATGTGGGACAAGGACAAGGAGGTGTTCATCAATTCAGAGGCAGCCAATAAGTTGTTAAGCTACGAGTACAGAAAGCCATACAAGCTTTAGAGTGGTCAGAGATGCACTGGCACGGATTACGCTTCGCTAAATCCGCGCCAGCAATGGGAAGCTGTAGAGGGAGTAGATGTCATTGTATCATTAAAGCCTTTATAGCCTCTAATGCCTCTGTAGCCTTCCTTTTACAGCTTCAAATAATCAATGCCATATGGAGCTCTCTGCTCTCTTTTCAGCATTGAATTAGCCAGCTCGTTGTTTGTGAAGAGTTCTTTTTCAGGATCCCACTTCAATTTTCCGGGAACCTTCATTGCAATATGACTTATAAGACAGAGTGAACAAGCCCTGTGTCCAACTTCAACAGGTGAAACAGGCTGTTTCCTGCTTCTTACACAATCGAGCCAGTTGCCATGATGTTCGGTTGTCATGTAAAGATGGATCTCACCATCCTTAATTTCTGAATTCAATAATGCAGGAT
Organism: uncultured Rikenellaceae bacterium; assembly: GCA_964387565.1. GTDB lineage: Bacteria > Bacteroidota > Bacteroidia > Bacteroidales > VadinHA17 > LD21. Next base: position 7,483 of record CAYLYN010000083.1, read on the forward strand.
CACTGGCATCAAGCTTTGGAGTCCCTGCATGAGTGACAAATATCCAGCCGGTCTCTCCCTCATAACGTACCCCATATGGATATCCTGTACCAGCGTACATCTCAATCCCCTCTTTATACTCTGCCTTTACCATAAAATCACCATGGACATTCCATATTCCTGCCCGGGGAAATTGTGCAACAGCCTCTACAGAAAGGGGTCCGGTATATTCTGTATCCATGCCCCATGCACCGTAATCAAAGAAATGTGAACCCCAGCCTGTAATCATACCGGCACCAAACTGCTCATTTCTCAGCCATCCGGGCCTTGAATAATCATTCTGCGGATGAACCCTTAATTCATTGTAGAATATCTCCGGAGTTGATCCAAGCCATCTGTCGTAATCGAGATTTTCAGGTACCGGCATCGATGATACTTCAGGACCCGGAGGATCGCCGGGCATCCCTATCTTAACAGTATGAAGCTTTCCAATTCTTCCGTTTCGCACCAGTTCAGCAGCTTTCCTGTACTGTGGTTCCGAGGAACGGCATTGTGCTCCTACCTGAAGTATGACAGCTTTTTTATTTACAACATCACTCAGGACTCTTCCCTCCTTAACAGTCAGCGTAAGAGGCTTCTGAATATAGATATCCTTACCGGCCATGGCAGCTTCAATGGCTGGTTGTGCATGCCAGTGATCGGGAGTGCTTATTATGACAGCATCAATTGATTTGTCAAGTAACATATCCCTGTAGTCGCTGTACATTTTTACATCAACATATCCTTTCTTACCAGTTTTCTTTTCATAAAAGTCCTCAATCATCTTTTTTCCGTCAGCCATTCGTTTGCTGTCGAGGTCAGAGACTGCGACCACCCTGGCAGAATCATAATTCAGTATTTCAGGCAGGTTGTGCGTGCGGGCAATCCTTCCGCATCCTATCTGACCGATATTGATCTTATCACCGGGTAGATCCTTACCAATTACATGCGCCGGAATAATATCCGGCAACAGGATAAGTGCCGGCGCAGAAGCCATCATATTTCCAAGGAAGGTTCTTCTCTTCATGGTATAAAATATTAGTGATTTACAGAAAGTTTTGATGCTGCAAATATGTCCAGAAAAAGAACAGCATCGTTATGCCTCCTCAGGACTGAAGCAGGACACTCGTTACTAATATCCCCTGTAAGTGTTTTCAGAACTGCTTCCGACTTCCTGCTGTCAGGGACAGTGCAACAGACAGACCTGCAATTCATTATTGCGGTAACAGTAAGTGTAATAGCTTTTCGCGGCACATCACCTAATGCGGGAAACCACCCTTCCCCTACCTGCTGACGTCTGCAGGCATCATCAAGTTCAACGACCTTCAGTAATACCGGATCATTGAAATCAGCTATTCCCGGATCGTTGAAAGCAATATGTCCATTCTCACCGATGCCTATACATGCAACATCAACCGGGTTATTTCGCAGGAGGACTTCGTAATGTCTGATTTCAGAAACTGCATCTGCTGTATCACCATTAATATAGAAAACATTTTTCGGAGATACTTTTTCAGCTATCCTCTCTCTCAGAAATCGTCTGAAACTTGCAGGATGACTATTACTTATGCCAACATATTCATCAAGATGAAAGAGATTTATCTTCTTCCAGTCAATCTCTCTTTTAAGCAGTTCATCATGAAGAGGATATTGCGAGGCTCCCGTACCGAGTATCAGGTTAGCTTCTCCTCTTTTCTCAATTGCACCGGATAATTTCCAGGCTACATAGTCAGCTGCGGCAACTCCCATTTCGGAGCTGAGAGGAAATATTTCAACTTTCAGATTGTCTTTAAAGTATGAGAGTGGCAGCGTCATTTTTATGCCTGATATACCAAATTCCCCGAAACAAATGTTTTCTCTATTTTAATATTGTCCGAACCGGCAGAAAAGAGTATCATATCTGCCCTTTTTCCTGGTTCCAGTGTTCCCCTGTCGTTCAGGCCAAGAAGCTTTGCCGGATTTTCTGCTGTCATCATGAAAACTTCATAGAGTGAACAACCTGTTACTTTTATCATATGAGACAAAGCTTCTGGCAGGGGAGTTGCGGATCCATATAATCCTCCCTCCTGTCCCGAAAAACGAAGATGTCCATTTGGCGCCTTTTCAATTTGTTCTCCTGTCTTAAGGCTGTATAATCCTGCAGGCAATCCGGCATAGCTTGTCATATCTGATATTATAATAATATTACCGGCCTTTTTCACACTATAAAACACTTTAAGTATCTCGGGTGGAAGGTGAAAACTGTCGGAAATGATGCTGATCATCAGGCGATCATCTGCCAGCTGCGGCCAAAGTGGGTTTCTGTGCCTGTTGATATTTGTCGCGCAACCGTTCCCAAGATGAGTTGCAAGCCTTGCACCTGCATCAGCTGCATGATGGATATTTTCTGCAGATCCGTTATGATGGCCAAGGGAGACAACCACACCTTTGTCCCTGCATTTTTTAATAAAATCAATAGCTCCTTTAACTTCGGGAGCGAGAGTAATTAAAAGAATCTTACCCTTTGCACAATCGTACAATTCCATAAACTCCTCCCAGTCTGGTATGCGAACATGCTCTTTTGGATGAGCACCGCGATAACCATCTGTTGCTGATATATACGGGCCTTCAAGATGAAGACCTGGTATTGATCCCTGATTTTCGGTATCATCCATTGCCTCGGAAAGTATGCCAACGTTCTCAAGTAATAATTCCTGAGAATTGGTCGTTAGTGTAGGTATATATGTTGTCACTCCCTGAGCCCATAGCTCCTTCGTTATTTGCCTTATCTCAGGAACTGAAAGGATCCTTGTTTCAGATGAGGGATCATCAGCCCCTTCAAGAGAAAAAGAGATTCCGTCATAGCCATTGACCTGTATATCAATAAAACCTGGTGCTATGTAAAGCTTGCTAAATCCTTCGTGTAAGTGCGTAGTTTTCTCAACCTTAGTGATCAATCCATTTTCGAATGAAACTGTAATCGGCTTATTGTCAATATAGTTTATTCCTTGTAATATCATAGTGTAAATATTGATACGTGTAAGTCATTGTTTATATAGTTGACTGGTATTAATTTATCAACCTTTTAAATTCTATTTTGTTGTTCATATTATTATCTGCTAATTCATTTTTTAACCTGATAACCGGTACATCATTTTTGATGGCGGAAAATATAACAGCCTTGATTAACTCTCCATCCTTCCATTCCATATTTATTCTGTAACCACCCCGTGCCTTCAATCCAGTTATCCTGCCTGTTTTTAATTCATCAGGCAAAGCAGGTAAAAGATGTATCTCATTCAGGTGCGATTGTACAAGCATTTCAGCAATACAGCCCGGGACAGAGGCGGAACCATCCAACTGGAAGTGACAATATAAATCACCTTCCATATAAAAATCTTTACGCTCCCAGCTATAATTTGCATGCTGAAAAGTGAGACCATTTTCAAATCCCTCTTCGGTTAACATCTCTGTCATAATTTTATTTGCCCTGTTTCCGTCCAGTAATCTTGTCCAGCACCACATACGATGAGCCCTTGCCCAGTTGCCACCTGACGCCAGTTCCTGTGACAGGTAGCGGCCATCCCCTCTCATATTCAATGATTTAATAGCTGCATCAGCAAGTTCTGGAGTAATTATTGGATTTATTTGTCGGCCGGGACAAACTGCATACAGATGAGCAATATGCCGGTGATGACATTCAGGATCATCAATATCATCGTACCATTCCTGCAATTGCCCATACTTTCCGATCTTTAAGGGCAGAAGATATTCCCTGATCTTCAAAAGGGAATCTGCAAAATTTGTATCTCCCAATATTTTTGCAGCATCTGAAGTATTTGTAAAAAGATCCCATAACATTTCAATATCCTGATAGACACCCGGCAATGAATAATGGTATTTATTACTGATAGAATCATGAAAAGCAGGATTGAATCCCTTTTCTGTCATCAGAGCACCATGTTCAGCCGAAACAGTCGGACCGGTAATTAAATATCCCTCGAACTCAATCATGTTCTCAAGCCAGAAAATGGCTGCACCTTTTAGAAGCGGATAGGCCTGCTTTCGCAGATACTGAGTATCCAGTGTAAACGCATACTGATCCCATAAATGCTGGCAATGCCAGGCTGCCCCCATAGGATACATTCCCCACGGATGACTTCCTATTGGTGCGGCATGTCCCCAGATATTTCCTGTTGTATGACTAACCCAGCCATTGGCCCCATAAATTCGTTTGGCTATTTCGCTACCCGAAATGGAAAGATTATCAATCCAGTCGATGTAGGCCTGCTGACATTCAGCAAGATCAGTAGGGCCGCACGACCAATATATTTCCTGTAGATTAATATTACTCTGATAATTCCCGGCCCATGGCGCAACTTTGAACGCATTCCATACACCCTGCAGATTGGCAGGCAGGGTATGTGGACGCGATGAACTGATAATCATGTATCTGCCAAGATTAAATGCCAACGTTTTATAACCGGGATCTGAATCGCCTGACTTCAACCTTTGAAATCTCTCATTTGTTGGCAGTGTTTCAGCTTCTATATTGCCTTCAACATCTAGTTTAACTCTATCATATAATGACTTATAATCATCAATATGACATTTTTTAAGCTCTGCAAAATCCTTGTCTGCGAGAACTTGCATTATACTGTGGGTGATTTCCTCCGGGTCAGACCCTGTGTAATCGGGATACTTCATTTCATAATTGGTAGCTACAGTCAGAAATAATTCAGCTGAATCTGCATCCCTTACTGAAAGAAAATCTCCCTCCTTGCCAACTATCCCTCCATTATTTTTAATCTGTATAAGAACAATGAATGGCCGGTTATTTTTATTAATGAATCCTTTTAACTTAAAAGTGTTTCCTGAAATCTCAATCGAAGAGGAATCCTGGATAATCTCCATGGTAAGATTAAATGAGATCTTCTTTTTTTTGCTTGCAGAAAACTTCATTACAAGTAGTCTGTCAGGATAAGAACAGAAATATTCCCTTTTAAAAGAAGTATTATCAATAGTGTATTGAATCAGGCCCAGGGAATTTGCAAGATCCAATTCTCTTTTGTAATTAACAGGTGCGCTTTCATGATTCAGAAATTTGATTTTAAGGTCGCCAATGGAAGTGAAATTGCCATATAGTTCTGAAGACCCAAAAAAATCATTTGTTATCAGGCTGTCAGCTTTATGGCTTTCCCTGTTGAGTATTGCTTTTCTGATTAAAGGTAGTGCCTGATTTGCTTTAGGATTTACACCGGCTTTGGTCCAGTTACCCTCTGCCGGACTACCTGTCCACATACTTTTTTCTGATATAGCAAAAACTTCTGCTGCTGCTCCTCCGAAAAAAGATGCCCCAAAATAACCATTACCGAGATGCAGCGCCTGGCTGTTCCAGTACTTTGCCGGATACATGTACCATAGCCTGCTGTTATTGTCCGGAATACTTTTATTATTGGAACATGAATAACAAGATAATGTCAGTAATATTAAGATTAAAAATGATGGAGTCTTCATAAAATCAATTCATCAGGTAAAACTTGAAAAACAGCCAGATCACTTCATTCGATTCAGCGTTTGGAGAATGTTCAGGTCTGTTTGTCATCCCTACCCTTTTTTCATACCCCAGCAATTTATTGACAGCAACTGAATGGTTCAGTGGAATCCATCGTGCAGGGCCATCCTCTGATCCTCCTGAAACAAGGAATGGCCTTGGAGCCATCAGTGAATGAAGTTCATGCAGATCGTATCCTTCTCTTCTGAGTTTCGGGTATAATCCCTGTGCTCCTTCCACATCACCTGATTTCCTCCATGTGTTGTTCCATGGCGGGGGATAATAACCCAGGTACCAGGGTTCCCAGTAATTAACATTCGGACGTGAATCATCGAATACAATACCGGGATCCGACCATACTGCGCATGCAAACCTGTCGAAAAGGCATGAAGCAAACATTGCCCATTTACCTCCGTAAGAGTGCCCTGCTATTCCAATCTTTCCGGCATCCACTTCAGGCATATCTGCCAGAAGGAACCACGAATTGGCAGCAGCACAGGCAAGTACTGAAAGAGGTTGTATTGAAGAGTTCCGAATATCAGGATAATAAAGTGAATATGTCTTTGCTTTCGTTGTTTCAGCAGTTCCTATCGAAAGAGTAACAAAACCACGTAAAGCAAGCTGGTGTGCAAAATCGCGAAACTCTTTATCGCCAATTCCGGCAGCTGTTTCAGGTTCATAGTAAACAGTAATAACAGCGGGGCGCTTACCTTTTCCTTCAGGTATCAGCAGGTAAGCTTCAGTTGTCTGATCAGGAAGCCAGTTATACTTTATCTTATACCTGGTATAATTCTCTATAGTTACCTTATCAATTATCTCTGGTTTCTGATGTTCAATATAAGGTGGCCATTTACCCATCATTCCATGCCAGGTACTGAGGATCTCCTCTCTCCTTTTTATCCATTCGGCTGGATTCCTGACCTCTTTACCATTATAAAATTTAAGGGGAGAACGGTAGTTGCCGGGGTTATCTTTGTATTCCGTAGGGGTGGAAAAGAAGGGTGATAGTTTTGACCAGGTGGAATTATCGGCATCCTCCTGATTATATGCAATCTGTATATCTAAATAAAAGCAAATTAGTAAGAATAATATAAATGTAAAATTGTATTTACCCATATCATTCATTCCTATGTTAAATTTTGATATTACTTAAACATCCACCTATCCCCCTTCAAAGGGGGAATATTGAAAGATTGCCTTAATCCGGTAAATTTTCAATGGCATATTTCGACTTAAGCCTTACGCCATAAGCCTTACGCCTTTCGCCTTTCGCCTTTCGCCTTCTTCATGCATACCATTTCCTCTCCCTGTCGAGTGGACCATTAAGGAGTGAATAGGCTATATTTGCATTCTCTACAACCTGGAAATCAAACATACCAACACAGGCAAAATCAGCCCCGCTAGAAAAAGCATGTTTTAACCCTTCCTCAGGCTTAAGTGCTCCTGCAGCCAGAACCTTGTAAGCGATCCATGGTGTTTCATTGGTCCTGAAGAAATCAGCTACAGCCTTATCCGACATGCACCATATATTGTCGTGAGCCATATTATGATCATCCCCCTCCTTTGGAAGTTCAGGATCATTCGGGTCAATGGGTGTTGCGGACCAGTATTTATGACTATGGAATGTCTTCATGTAAAAATCAGGATTGATCTCATGTGATATACAGGCTTCCGGCACTCGCATCGAATGGGCCGCAGTACCTGCAATCAAGCCCTGTTTCTGAATAAATTCTATAGGTCTCCTAAGGTCATCTATCTTATTATCAACAACAATTTTATCAGCAATACCGCCCATCACAAAAGCACCTATTGCACCATGGTCAATTGCCATTTTAACATTTGTAAGGTCTTCTCCCTGGGGATAGGTCTGGGCAAGCCACTTTACTTTTCCTCCGCGGCTCCAGTACTTTTCGAGAATCCTGATAGTATTTTCATCACATCTGAATATAGCAGTATTTATACCACAGGCTTCGCAAAGCCACAATGTTTCAATAACTTTCTCATCTGTAAAATACTTTTTCAACCAGGTGGAGACATAAATAAGGTCTCTTGCATGAGCAAAGCCACTTATCAGGTTGCCTCCTATCATCATACGGCTCAATTCAACATTTTTAATTTTTCCTGCCGGTACTTTACCTTTTAACTCCTTGACCGACATTGACTTTCCAAGCAAAAGGGAGGCTCCGCTCACTGCCTGAGGTTTAAGATTCTCCTCTTCAAAACTGATCCATCCCCGCTTTTTTGCCATCCCGAAAAATACTGCACCGAACAGAGGAAGCACTGCCAGGTTCTTTATCATTTCCCTCCTTGAAGTGTCGACAGTCTCAAGTATCTCGTGATTTTCAGCTGCCGGGAATTTCTTTTCAATGGCAGTTCTGTTATGCATCGCCATATATCGCTGAATTCCGTATAATTGCTCACCATTAAGCGATGCAATCACAATTAGTACAATGGCCTCAATGAGGTTATAATTGATTATGTAGAAATGACTCTGACTGGGAAGTGATGAATACATGAACGGAGGGTTGGCAATGTAGTAAAGAAGAAGAAGAACAGCTCCCGAAATACTTGCTACCCTTGGCAGAAACCCGATAAAAAGAAATATCCCAATAATCAATAATCCCCATATATTAAGGAAATCGACAATCTGAAGTGTAGTATCATTACTTATCAGCCAGTGAAAGAAACCTGACAGGAGCCATTTCGACTCCATCAGATACAATGATGATGACCAGTTTGGATTAAATACTTTTGCTATCCCTTCATAAAGAAAATGCCACCCTATAACAATTCTGAGTGATGTGAACAGCCATGTTGCAGTCCTGTTAAGATCCTTCATATATTCAGCTTTTCAGGTTAGAAATGTTGCAATATAATTAATATTTGAATCTCTTATCTGTCAAGAAGCTGAATAGCAGTTTCTATTGTCCATTCTTTTGTAATAAGCTTTGGCTGAGGCAATGCCGGATTAAGATCGAGATATTCCATTTTTGCCTTGATAGGTGTCTGAATCACATATGGCTTGCATTTCGGTATTGCAGAAATTGCCTTCCTTGCGCCTTCATAGAGTGCTTTCCGTGTCTCCTCAAAAGGATAAAGTGCTGCTGCTTCGCGTGATAATCCCTCTTTTGTGGCAACAGTTACGATATTATTACCGAAAAACCTTACTGCCTCACGACAGGTTGCAACGTCACCTGTCACTAGTATCGGAGGAACACCAAAATATCCGGCAATGATTGCAGTCTGGGCAAGTTCTCCTGATTCAACTCCGTTGTACCAGTATTTGTTCTCGGACTTTGAAGACTGAGTATGATTCAATACACCATCACTGGTACCATTCATGGCATGGAATCCAAACATAACTATGCCTGAAAAAGATTTATCGAGACTCCAGTGGTTGCCGTCAGGTTTTGGTTTCCCTGTGACGTATACAGCGCCGGGTACCATAAGATGAGGTATCATAGCCTGGTTTCCATGTCCGTCAATAATCACAATTTCATCAGCACCTCCATCTCTTAAACCTTTCACAACAGCAGCAAGATCGCCCATGAAATATTCGCAGGCATGTAAATTCTCGGGAGTTCCCTTTTCCCTCGTCTGGGTAAAGTTAAAAACACCGCTTACTCCTTCCAGGTCAGTCTCAATAAAAATCTTGATCTGGGCGTTTATCAAACCAACAGGCAAAAGCAACAGCATCATCAGGACAATGACAATTTGCTTTATTGACCTTGCATCTCCCAATTTAATTCTATTCATATCTAAAAAATTTTAAATTATTAATGATCTTCCATTTTTTAACCACAGAGGACACTGAGTCCCGATAGCTCCCGATAGCTATCGGGACGGGATACACAAAGTGCACAAAGAAATATACTCTGAGTCCTCTGTGATCCAGATCATTATCTGGACTCTGCGCACTCTGTGTTTGAACTATTATTTTTTTAATGGTCCGGGAAAGC
>CAYLYN010000084.1:0-16920 GCA_964387565.1 uncultured Rikenellaceae bacterium
CTAAAGGGAACAGGTAGATTTTTCTCCTTTCTCCCTTTAGGGCAGGGGCGAAAAAGGAGAAAAATCAGGCATAAATCCAATCTGTCAAAGTAGATTTAAGTACCTGGTAATTTTAACTACTTCTCACTTTTTGAATGGGGTCTTTGATCTGAAATCACCAATGTATGCTGTTATTCTCCTGATGACTTTTTGAATCAATGTAAGCTTTTCAGCCATTATAAAATCATTAAGTATCCTGGAGAATTCAGGTGTTCGCAGGTATCCAAAGGATTTATGCGGATTTCGTAATCCATTAATCTCATAGTTGTTAAGCACCATAAAATCAGCAGGTTTTATACCATGAATATTGGCTGTGAAATCATCAGATAATTTGTAGTTAATGGCAACCTTATCAAGAATGTCAGAAAAATTATACCAGCCCTTTGTTATACCGGATGGAGTTGTCATCAGATGGTCAGGAATACCTCTTTGTTTCTGTTCGGCAGCTATCTTGCTGATTACTACTGGCAAACCCAGAGGAGAGCCAATTGTGATAAATGTGTTGATCCTGATATGAGGTGTTGAAAAAGCCAGAACATCATAAGCGATTATAGAGCCCATCGAATGACCTATCAGCATTATTTCATCTTTCCTGTGTTCTTCAAGTACCTTTAGAAGTCTATTTTTTATCAGTTCATTCATTTTATGTGTTTGCCCGTCTGCTGAGATGCTGCTCCCCTTATAATAAAGCTCCAGGTCTTTAAAGTATTTATCTACAATGGCATCTGTGATAAAGGAATAATTGAGGGTTAAATCGTCATTAAGGAATATCTTGTTAAGCTGCTTGCCAAGAAAATCAACAACTCTTTTACGAGTTGTATGTTCAGTTACCTGAAAATCGGCAGGAGCCTCAGTATATCTTTCGGGAATATAATATGGACTATCCGCATCTTCCTCTGATTCACTTAAAGGTTTCTCATAGATGATGTCAGCCCAGTAAACCATTTTAAACTCAGGCAGAACAGCATTATAATTGTTATTTCTTAAACCTTCGGTCAATGCAAGCTTCCACCATTGCTCCAGAAGGGCTTTTGGCGGTTTATTGCCAAGTCCGTGAATGCCAATAATAACATTTGCCATTATAATAGGAATAATATGTCACTTCCTGAAAGTATCATTATGATCTATTGTTTAAAACAACTATTTCATCCCGAATATCAGCGGGAATCCAAAAACCACTATTATTATCCATATCATATAAACAGGTAAAAACTTTGACGTGATCACTTCAACTTCTTTGAATGCCTTCCCTTTGAAGTTGATCCTGAACAGACCTGCCATAATTAAAATGAGGTTAATGAGAACAAGAAGGTTTGAAATAAGAACAGAGAACCTGTTGGGGGTCAGTCCGAATTCTCCAAGTCTGTAAAAGATTGCCGACAGCGCTATAAGGTCGATTAATATAGTAATGATTGAAAGTGCAAAAAGGACTACTGCATTGAATTTCTGATTCTTAACAACTGATGTTTCGGAGACGGAGAAGATAATAATTCCCATAACTCCGAGAAGCATTACATTGAAGATTAAAAGGAAATCGCGGTCATTATAAGGATCCTTCCCTGTTATCACAACAGTGATCAGGAATACAATCAAAGTAATAAGTACCAGTGGACTGAAGATAGTAGCAATAAGCGGAGCAGCTTTACTTACAAGGTTTGGAAATTTTTCAATCAGAAAAGCTGCAATAACGGGAGCAGCAACTGCACCGGTTATAATAATGTTTTCAGCATAGAATTGTTCTATATTTAAACCTATTGAGTCAAACAAACCAATTGTAATCGCAGAAAGCAGGCCTCCGGCTATTGCAATCAGCGCATAGAAAATTGCCAGGTCACCATTGAATCTGATAAAATCAATACGCTTATCAAGGTTTCTTAAATCATACCCGGTAAACACAAATCCATAAATAAACCACATTAGCAGGGGGAGATGTAAATAAGCCAGGACAACGGAATCTCCCTGAACACCTGAAGGAAGAAGGTTGATATATAATGCAGGAACCAGAAAAGCCATAGCAACCTGAAATATTATTTTAGGTTCCGGCTTCCTGTTAATCCAGATTGAATACAGGGCCAGTCCTGAGAAGACAATTATTGCAGCATTTCGCTGATAAAAGATTTCAGCATCATCCATTTTGAAAAGGTGAGGGATTTTAATCATTAATGATGTAATAATACATACTACAATAACCGTGATTATCTCAGGAAGTGAAAAGGTCTTTAGTATTTCAGGCCTGTAATCATATTCCAGCCTGGCTTTCCAGAATCTTGCAGGTTCGGTGCTTTCAATTTCTATATATATACTGTCAAACGCAGCCCTGAAAGCTTTCCTGTCATCCCTGTAAAGCTTTTCCAGCATCTCAGGATTACCGATGTTATCCTTTATTTCGTTTTTCATATTTTCGTGTTAAGTTATTACATTATTGTACCCGGAGCATCATTAATGAAACTTCATAATATTATTGCCCCTTTATCAGCTTCTCAAGTGCGTCAAGATGCTGTTTAAACAAATGAATTCCTTCCTGTGTTATACTATACCTTGTGTTTGGCTTCCGCCCTATGAACTGCTTCTTTGTCTCAATCAATCCTTTTTCTTCCAATGCTTTAATATGACTGGCAAGATTTCCGTCAGTGACATCCAGATATTCCTTCAGACTATTGAAATCGAATGATTCATTTACCATCAGAACAGACATTATGCCTAACCTGATCCTGTTTTCAAAGACTTTATTTAATCCGGAAATCAGATCTCTCATACCTCATATTTTCTGTACATGAATATCCCGTATAATATGTGAAGAATCCCGAATCCCAGTATCCAGAATACCAATCCCATGGAAGGCCAGACAGCTGCAACAAGACCTGTTAGTATTTCGAGGATGCCAAGGTAAAAAATCTCATCATAGGTAAATTTGCCGGCATTGACCAGTGCAAGACCATAAAAAATAAGCATAACAGGTATTATCAGATGGATCTGGTTCTGAAAAAGAAGGATTAATACAAATGCCCCCCCTGTAAACAGCGGAATAATAAGATTTATAAGCAGTCTTTTTGAAACAGGAGTCCATAAGCTCTTTCCTGATTGTTTTGCTTTTTTTACGGAAAAGTAAAAAGCAGCTAAAAGTGACAATAATAAAACCGAACCAGCATCTATCATTAGCTGCAAAGTAATATCCGACAGAGGTTTAACATATGAGCCTCTTATATAATCATCAAATCTGACAAGCTCTTTATCGAATATCAGTAAATAAGCGATAGCTGCTCCTGTAATGGCAAATATGCCTGAAATGACACCAGAAAAGCCACTTAATGAAAGGAATTTTGTTGATTCTTCCATCATTTTCCTGATCGTTCTCAGTTCATCACCCGAAGTAGAATTCTTTTCCATAATTAAAAGTACTTTGAATTACAAAGTTAATTATAATAATTCACATATCAAAGTATTTCCGGAATATTTGAACGGAAATATTCCGCTTACCCTAGTTTTTAAGCAATATGAGTGTCAGGAATCATAAATTTAACTCGTTGAGCTCCTCAGCTTAGCTTTGTATGGAGCTAAGCACAGCCAAAATCAATTGACTCTCCGCCTGAAGGCGGAATGAGGTAAAACAATTGATTTTCAATTGTCTATGGATTAATTATTAGACATCCCTGATACTCAAATTAAATAAATATCGATAATCATTATAATGGGGCACTTCTGAATTTAAAAACATTAACAAATTCGAATAAAATTTTTCTCTTTATATTTTTTGAGATTTTTTAATGTTATCTAATTAACAATCAGATTAATAAAAGAAGTAACCATCAATTCAGTTTTCGACCAGAAATTTATTTTGAATATATCCCCCATTTTTTGCATTAAATTATTTTCTATTTTGTACCTCACATTCAAGAGTACTTAACAAACACATTAAATTATGTTACTGCACCAGCAATTTGTTCGTATGGCAAAGAAGCATTCCGGTAAACTTGCAATCAGGGATAAGACAACCGGGAAAGATGTTACTTATTCAAGAGCTTTGATAGGTTCTCTTATTCTGAGCTCAAAATTCAAAAAATACAATAAGGGATTCATCGGTATCATGATCCCAACCTCTGCTGGTTGTGCCCTGGCTACCGTTGGTGCTTTAATGAGCGGAAGAATACCTGTGATGATCAATTATTCTACAGGTGCGGAGGAGAATGCAAGATATGCACAGAAGAAATGTAAGTTCACCACAATCATAACCTCCCGGGCACTGCTTGAAAAAATCAAATGTCCGGTAATTGAAGGAATGGTGATGATAGAAGATATTATGGCGGGTGTTGGTACCGGCGAAAAAATTAAAGCAGCCCTGATCACCAAGCTTCCGGTGAGTATCATCCTCAGCACTATTCATAAAGGCAATGAGAATGATACCGCAGCCATACTCTTTACGAGCGGGAGTGAGAAAGATCCCAAAGCTGTGCAGCTCACTCACCTTAATTTATCTTCCAACATTGAGAGCTTTGGCGGCTATATCAATATAACAGAAAAGGATATTATGCTGGCTAACCTTGTTTTCTTCCATGTTTTCGGACTGACTGTTAATCTATGGGTTGTTTTTTATTACGGAATGACCATGGTATGCTACGCAAATCCCCTTGATTTTCAGACTGTAAGTAATATTGCCCGGGAGGAAAAACCCACTGTAATGGTAGGTACTCCAAGCTTTTTCTGGGGCTACCTGCACAAATCAGAACCCGGAGATTTTAAAACACTCAGGTTAATGGTAGCCGGAGCCGATAAGTGCCCTGATGCGTTGAGAGAAGGATACAAAGAGAAACATGGGGTCACCTTACTTGAGGGTTACGGCGCTACAGAGACATCACCTGTTATTTCAGTGAATTCCCACGAACAAAACAGGCCCGGCAGTACCGGAAAAGTGATACCCGGCGTCCAGGTAAGAATAGAGAACTTCGAAACCGGTGAAGAGTGCAAAACAATGGAGGTGGGCAAAATACTTGTCAAAGGTGATCTGGTAATGAAGGGATATTACGATGATCCTGAACTTACAGCTGAAGCTCTTGTGGATGGATGGTACAACACAGGCGATATGGGATATTTTGATGAGGAAGGTTATCTCTTCCATGCAGGCCGATTTAAGAGATTTGCGAAAATTGGCGGTGAAATGGTCTCCCTGGTCAAGGTGGAAAATACTCTTGAAAAGTATCTGCACGAAGGGATATCTTGTTGTGTAGTTGAAATATCTGATAAAAAGAAAGGATCAACAATTATTGCAACTGTTACAGGTGAGGTAAACAAAACAGAGATACTGAGGCATATGATGAACGACTTGCCTGTAATTGCGCTCCCAAGGCAGTTTATTGTAATAAAGGAACTTCCCATGATGGGTACCGGGAAAATCGATTTCAGGAAGGTAACTAAGCTCGTTCAGGAAAAAATCAATGAAGAGGAATCTGCCTGAAATTAACATTAGCCTTATTCTGGCTTAAACTCTGTAAAAAGCTGACCATAGTCAATTACTCCGGTGTGGCTATATGAAAACAAGAAAAATTGCAATCATTGACTCTGGCTATAAGAGTTATAATTATGAACTTGACCTGTTTCATAAGAATGGTTATGAGCTTATACTGTATGATGGTGATCCTGCAGACAGGCTTGAGAAAGCCCGGTTTGTCAGTGATGCATGCGGACTGCTGGTAAGAGGGACTTTGATTGATAAGGAGTTTCTGAATCTGACGTCAAATCTTCAGGCCATTGTCAGGTATGGTGTTGGCTATGAAAACATTGATATAGATGAAGCCTCCAGGCGTAATATCAGAGTAGCTATTGTTCAGGGCTATGCTAATCATGCAGTTTCTGATCATGCTATTGCTCTTATCTACTCATGTGCAAGGTCATTATCCTCCGGATCAGATCATATTCGCGAAATATTCTCCAAACCTCCTGTTGAAGAGGTTATTGAATTACACGATAAGACAGTTGGAATAATAGGGCTGGGAAGAATCGGCAGCTGTTTTGCATCCAAGGCACGTTATTTATTCAGGAAAGTACTTGCATACGATCCTTATATTGATGACAACAGATTCATTGAAGCAGGCGCACTCAAAACTGATCTGCAATCGCTTTTAAGAAATAGTCATGTAATAAGCCTTCATTGCAATCTTACTGAAGAGACGACCAATATCATCGACGAAAAAGCATTCAGTCAGATGAAAAATAAGCCGGTACTGATAAATACATCAAGAGGTAATGTTGTTTCTGAATCTGCCCTGCTTAATGCATTAAACAATAACCTGATACACAGTGCCGGAATAGATGTTTTCAGTGACGAGCCACCGACACAAAAGCAGGAGCCCTTGTTCAACCATCCCCGTGCGATCGTTACAGGTCATTATGCCTGGTACTCCGAATACTCCATAAATGAACTTCATCGCAGGGCTGCTGATAATATGATTGCACTCCTTAAAGGGGAAGTGATTGAAGATCAACTGAATTTACGATCATGAAGTTACGATTCCAGACTTTTTAGACTGGGTGAAATATGCTGATCATTTAATTAATAATTCGGACTGATTCAGATTATCATGATTTTATTCTTGTTATATTATCCTACATAATTAACTTTAATTACATTATCTATTAATTACCATATTATGAAAAGAAGGTCCATGAGAACCAATAGATTTTATATATGTACAGCAGGAATATTAATCCTGCTTTTCGTATTCAGCTGCAATTCAGATGAGGTAAAGAAAAATGTCATCCACTCTGTTAATCCGCCATTTGAACTGACTTCCACAATCAGGATCCCGGATCTTCACGACAGTATTAAAATCATGCAGATAACAGATACTCATATAAGCATTGATGATGAAAAGGAAGCTGATTTTATGGTATATGGCGAACGCATGCGTAAAGCATATAATTATCCCCGCAGAAGCTTTACAGGAGATACATCAGTAACAACATTTGACAACCTGGACAATATTCTCTCAAAAGCAAAAAGCGAAAATATTGAATTGCTGATACTTACAGGTGATATAGTAAATTTCCCCTCAGCCGCTTCTGTAAATTATGTATATGAGAGGCTTAAGGGAACAGGCATCCCCTGGCTTTTCATATCCGGAAATCACGACTGGCATTATGAAGGGATGGAAGGAACTCCTGACTCACTCAGGAACACCTGGATAAATAAAAGCTTATTGCCCTTATACAATAACCTTAATCCTTTATTTTATTCCATAGTCATTCACGGAATAAATTTTGTAGGCATTGATAATTCAACCGGAGAGGTAAACGAAGAACAGGTTGAATTCCTGAAGGACCAGCTAAAGAAAAAGGAACCAGTAATAGTGATAAGTCATATCCCTTATAAACTGAATGATCCTGACACAAATTCTATTACCGGTTTAATAACCAGAAGCAGCAATAAAATAGTGGCAATACTGGCTGGTCATATACACAAACCCTCTTATTTCTTTACAGGTAACTTATGTCAGTATACTTCTTTTGCTGCTTTCCAGGGAGGATCACTTACTTTGAACATCAAACCTGACCAGCAGTTATCTCACTAAATATCAGATAATAACGAAACTGATTGCCTGGCTAATTACTCTGCTTAATTGAATAAACAGCCATATAATCGCCATGCCGGATGAATAGTTTTCCTTTATCAATCGTGGGATGAGCCCAGAAGGGGCCTTCTCCTTTTGTGATCTGAAAAGAACTTACAAGGTTAAACTTCTCATGATCAGGCCTTAAAAGTCCAACATAACCGCTCTTCTCTTCAATAATATAAAGCATCTTATCGGCGGAAATTATTGCGCCCTTATTATGCCAGTCGTTTATCCACATTGTTTTTCCGGTGGACCAGTCCACGCAGATCCACTTTCCCTTTGAGTTTGTATCATGGGTTGATCCGTATATATAGTTGCCCAGAAGCACCATTCCTCCTACATGCGGGGTAAAGTCAGCATTCTTCCATACTATTCTGGGATCAGAACCATCCTGATTAATTTTGACCTTAATGGCTACCTGCTTATACCCGTTCGCCACAAAAATAAATCCATCAGAATATATCGGGGTATTGATAAGGCTTCTTCTATCTCTTTGTTCCTCATTCAGTTCTTCAGTGTTTATTTTCCATAGAAGCTTTCCATCTGATGAGTTAACTGCAATCAGATGTTTAGCTGTGAGAGTTATAATTATTTTCCTGCCGCCGGTTTCAATGAGGAGCGGATTTACATAATTAGTCCCTTCATTTAAAGGAGGTGTTTCCCAGATGACATTTCCTTTATCAATATTGAAAGCTACCATTGAGGCTATGCTGCCACCAGGGCTCCCGATTACCTTATCTTCAACTACAAGAGGTGATTCTGAAATACCATGAAGCGGTTGTGAAGCCTCATATTTCCTGAAATAATTGACTGTCCACAGTATTTTTCCATTTTTCCCTATACAAACCATATCTCCTTCACCACTAACCAGGAATATTTTATTCTTATAAACAGTCGGAGTACACCTTGTTTCAGGAAAATTAACTTTGCCGGCAGCATTACCATAAATTGTCTCCCAGTTTTTCTTTCCCTTCTGATCAAAAGATGTTAAGACATCCTTTTCACCTTTTCTCCCTGTAACATATATCGCATCATCAGTCACTACTGCGCTGGAGAACCCTGTTCCTATTCCTGATGTTTCCCATATCAGTTGCGGTCCGTCTGAAGGCCATGATTTCATCAAACCCTTGCCCGGGTAGTTACCACTGCGCCCTGGTCCTCTCCATCCATATTCCTGTCCGTTGGTGAAACAGGACATAGTTAATGTAAGAATCAGAATAAAAACTGTCCTCATGATATATCATTTTTGGTTACCCTGCCAATTTAAAAAATATTCTTCATGAGAAGAGACCTGCAATTTTCCTGTTAAAAATGAGAAACAAAATCAGTAGAAGGCTCCACTGGAAAATACATGACATGAATGAAAATTGTCTGAACGGATTGAACCATTCACCCGGGATAAAAGACTGAGCCAGCCACCAGACAAGCAAAATCAGTGCGGCAACAGGTATAAAAAAGGTAATGATATAATTCCACCATTTTCCGATAGTAATATCATTAATCACTGTGTTTATCTCTCCTCTTACCTCATTAACCCCCTGTTTAATAATCATAGCAGCTATCCTAGCACCTGAAATCATTAAAGCTACTCCCCATACAAAATCCTGATTACTGAGAAAATTAAGGTTCCTGGCAGAAGGAATTCCGAGCAGGAACACCAGGATAACAATTACAGCTATGGCCCTGTTTCTTTTCATACCGGTATCAACCAGGACTCTTGACGGAAGTTCGAGCTGTGCTATCAGAGAAGAAAAACCCGCAAAAGTCAGTCCAAGAAAGAATAGTACTGATAAAAGACCACCTCCAAACATTTTATTAAAAAGCTGTGGCATCCATATAAAAGTAAGTCCTGTGGAAGCAGGTCCGCTGGACTTCATTATTTCCAGCACCTGAGGATCGGTCATCCCCATCTCATGCTTCAATACTGCGAATACTGTCCCGAATACCATTATTCCTGCAAGCAATGAGACACTGTTGTTTCCTATTCCCGTAAGGAAGGCATTACCAACTGAACCATGTTCCTTTTTCATATAGGCAGCATATGTCATAAAGAGGCCCCATCCGGCACCTGTGTCCCATGCATTCTGAGTCAGCGCATCGAGCCATATCTTTGGATCCCCAAGCTGGCTGAAGTCTGGAGTGAAAAGGTATGCTATCCCCTCTCCTGCTCCGGGAAGGGTAACAGCCCTGATAACACATATAACCACTATTATAAGCAATGACGGGATCAGAATCTTATTGGCCTTCTCTATCGAATTTATCCCTTTCCAGATAGTGAAGGCTCCGAATAAAATCGCGACTGCATGGGTTATGAGCGGCCATATACTTGCCTGGTAATTTTCCCATATCAGCATTGCTGATTCAAAGTTCTCAGGCAGAGGATGAAATGCCATGTATGTAAAATAATAGATACACCATCCTACCACAACAGAATAAAAGAATGTTATTGCAAGAGGTACAAAAGCCACAAATGAACCTATCCATGCAAAACGTGAACCCATACCTTTAATAAATACGCCAACCACACCTGCCCGGTGTTTTCTCCCTGAGGCATACTCGGCAATTATCAGAGGTATGCTCCATAGAAAAAGAAAACAAAGCCATGCAATAAGAAATGCCCCAGCTCCTGTTTCTCCGCCACTCTGTGCTGCAATTCGTGGAAATCTCCAGATATTACCCGTTCCGACAGCCACACCGAGAGCACTCATAATAAGGCCTAATCTTGATTTAAATCTCTGGTCGGTGGATTTATCCGGTGCAATGCTCATACTGAGTTTATTATGGTTAAAAAAATCTTTGCCTGTTAAAGCATTTTTGTTAATTAATATATATTATTTTTGCGGCATGAAAAGCATCTCTAATGTAGTAATTATCTTTTTTGCCCTGTTAATATTCTATATTAATTCAGGATATTTAAATGATAATGCTTTTCAGGAGAGCCTTACGGATGCAGATGAATTGGCACCCCTGTATGATAATTTTTCAATACAGGATAAGTTTATCTGTCCTGTTTCTGATCCAGGTATATATGATCCGCTTTTTACAGGCAAAACTGAAAAATTTCTGCAGAAGATAAAGTTACAGTGGAATTTAAAGGCGATATCCGCAACAACAAAGGATAATCATTTCCCCCCAAGGTCACAGGATCAGAATCCTTCACTTTTAACCACTGTTTACAGCTCTCACAAAATAAGTTTCCCTTTTGATTATTTCTGGTAAAGCAATCCGAATCTTTTCGCGGGCAGAACTTAGCTGACACGGTACCTGTAATCGTCGTCTGATTTAGCAGTGCGCAGTTTCAGCAAGATCCTGATCAATGTATCAGCGTATTGTACAGTTTATATTAACAGTACTCTGCGAGCCTCTTTCAATTTTTTCTATTAAGTAAACTTTTAATAATTAATAAAATGGATCTAAGCTCAACAATTATTGGACTGCTCATGCTGTCAATTTTTATTATACCTGTAATACTATTATCAAGGGCAGGAAAAGCAAAAGGAAAGAAGTATGAAAAAGAATTTTTTTCAGAAGTATCAAGGATGAAACTAAATATTTCAGAAAAAGATTTCTGGAATGAATCTGCTATTGGTATTGATAAAGCAAAAAACCTGATAATTTATATGGACTGGAGCGAACCTGAAACCAGGGTAAGGGTCATAGAAATGAAGGATGTAAAGGCAATTGAGCCGACTCCCGGTTTCAAAGAGATGAATAAGAAAGGATTTAATTACAGTAAGGGCCAGAGACTGGCAATTAAGCTATGCTATAAAGACAGTTCCAGGATGGATATCAATCTACTCTTTTTTGTTCCCGGCTTTGGTGAGCAGAGCGACAAGGATGTTAAATTATTTGAGAAATGGCTTAAGCTGATCATCCCGGGTATCGATACCAGGTCAGCTGACAATCTTAAGCATTCCGCATAACAGATAATAAGGATCTATGAATACGACAGCTGCTGTTTTTCTGATCACTGTAGTATCAGCCGTAACCATAATAACAGGATTTTACTTCATAAAAGTCTTATTCGCCAGGTCAACAACAAAATCTCAGGGAGGCCAGACCTGGACCAGGATAGGACTGGTTCTTGCAATGGCAGGAAATGCCGTTGGATTTGGCAATTTTCTTCGTTTCCCTGTTCAGGCGGTACAGAACGGAGGAGGTGCCTTTATAATTCCTTACCTGGTCTGCTTTCTTCTGATGGGTATTCCTCTTTTGTTAATCGAGTGGTCTATTGGAAGGTATGGTGGCCAGGCAGGGAATCACTCAACACCTTTCATGCTGAATGGTCTGAATAAAAATGCTGTCTGGAAATATATTGGTGTTTTTGGTATTTTCAGCAATATTGGAATAGCATCCTATTACTGCTTCATGGAATCATGGACAATTGCCTACACAGTTCATTCTGCTGCAGGCACTTTTCACAACATGTCGCAGGGCCAGGTTGAACAGGTTTTCATCGATTATATTGACCCCGCGAAAAACACACTATTTCCGGGCGAGGCAATTGTATTTTATATTTTATGCCTTGCACTGAACGTGTACATTCTGTCAAACGGATTAAAAGGGATTGAGAAGGCAGCCAAGATAGGGATGCCCCTGCTGATCATTTTCGGAATTTTTCTTGCTATCAGGGCAGTTACTTTGAAAGCGGGAGCACATGGCGCATTGAACAGCGGACTTTCAGGATTGAACTTTTTATGGACCCCAAACTATGATTCATTGTGGAATCCAAAGGTTTGGCTTGCAGCTGCCGGACAGATCTTCTTTACGCTCTCTGTCGGAATGGGATCTATTCAATGTTACGCCTCCTTTCTTAATTCACGTGATGATATAGCTCTGAATTCGATGGCGGCCGGCTGGATGAATGAGTTCGTGGAGGTTGTTATAGGGGCTGCCATTATCATACCTGTTACAGTTGGATATTTCGGGATAGACAAGCTGCATGAGCTAGCAAAAATGGGAGGTCTCTCATTAGGATTTAAGACAATTCCCTTCCTGTTCGGTCAGTGGGATGGTATTCTTTCAACAGCCGCAGGTGTTATGTGGTTCCTGCTCCTCTTCTTTGCAGGGATTACATCATCGCTTGCAATGGGAAAACCAGTCATGAGCTTTATGTCAGATGAATTCAAGTGGTCAGATAAGAAAGCTGCACTGGGATTCGGAATAGCTATTCTGATAATAGGATTACCAACAGTGATCTTTTTTAATTACGGGGTTTTCGACCAGTATGACTACTGGACAGGGACAGTCTCATTATTCATTTTTGCCATGGCTGAAGTTATTTTATTCGCCTGGATTTTCGGGATCAGTAAGGGATGGGGTGAGATCACCCGAAACGCTGATATTAAGATCTTTGTCGGATTTAAATATATAATCGCCTGGGTTACTCCGGTTATCCTAATACTTGTTTTCGCAGGAGCTCTTATAAGTCCGGCAGGCAATGAATGGAGTGAGGCCTTCAGATCACTTTTTAACGGTAATGGATGGCCTCTTGATAATTCATCTGTTATAAAGCAGATTACGAGTGCAGAAATCAGGCAGGCAATTGCGATGGCGGCAACTGCTCAGGAAAGGTCTGATCTTCAACTGAAATTAACACTTGTGAATGGTGCAAAAATACTGTTATTAACTGTTTTTGCCGGAATTACAGTTCTGGTTTATCTTGCAGGGAAAAGGCGTGAACAGGCTGTCTCCTCTTAGGGAATTATATATTTAAGGGTGAGCTGTAACAAAAGTATATTGTTGAGACAGCCACGCTATATTTCAATGCTGCTAAGTTCCTTTGTGATTTCAAAATCGTACTCAGGATATTCATAGATAGGGACTCGCGGTTCTGTCTGCCCTATAGAGTATCCATATAAACCTTCATATTCTGACGGCTCTTCACCCAGTTCCTCGAGCTGCTTCAGATATTCGTGTATTGATTTGGATTCTATGATTATCATTTTCCCCATTTTATTAATAATCGGACTATGACTTCTTGTGATATCATGGTCAAACTGGAGTATCCTTCTTCCATACCTCGTGACTCCCACAACACGATATGTAAGACTCTTGCCTACACCGGGGAGGTTAAGCACATTCCTGTCGGTAGCCAGGAATGGCAGGTCAGCAAAACGCCTGAGGTCGTCGATAGAGCTGATAATACTCTCGGGTTCCTCCGGGAACTGACGGATAGTATTATAATGTTCATTCTCAATTTTACCAAGTATCTTCTCTTCCAGCTGCTCCTGGACCACCCTTGCATTAGGTGCATAATTAAAATTGTTCTCCATATATCCCTTCACTGTAAAGGTATAGTACGGAAGAATCCCAACGTCATTAAGCACCTGCCTCAGTTTTGCAGTATGTCCTCTTCGCGATGCGGCTGTTGTAAACACAAGCTGATTTGTTATGATCCAGCCTGCATCGATAAGTCTCTTAACTGCAATTCTGACTTCAGGAGTTACTTCCATTGGAGATTCAAAATGGGTCTGAATAAGGAACTGTGTAATACCTGCTTTTTTGGCTTTACGCTTAAAATCACCCAGTATCTGGGCTAATTCAGGAGTAACTCTCTGGGGAAGATATGCCAGTATTCTCGTCCCAAGCCTGATCCTCTGTATTTCAGCATATTTTTCCCCTTCTGCTCTTTTCTTATTCTGATTACGTTTGTTAACAGCCATTTCAAGTATTGAATCGAGCATGTGCTCCAGGGTCTGATCCGAACTCATAAGAGCATCCCCTCCGGTTATCAGGATGTCCCTGATCTGGGTATCATCCTCGAAATATTTCAGCAGTTTTTTTAACTTTTCCGGCCATTTTTCAGTAGGCTTTAACTTCTCCAGGTCAAAGTTCAGATTTCCCCTCTGAAAATCAAACATTCTCTGGCATGATGAACATAATCCACCGCATGCCCTGCCGACTGAATCAGGAATCAGAATAGCCACTTCCGGATACCTCCGATGAATATTATTGAAAGAGGGAAGTATCCATCCGGCAGCATTTGGTTTACCGGGAACCACTTCATCCTCCTTTTCCCAGGCAACAATACTGCCAAATTCCTGAACCAGCTGACGGCTGTATACAATATAATGTCTTATTGCCAGATCGGCTCCTATAGCAAAATATGGAACCCGGACATGAAGCAGCGACAAATAATAAGGATTTACAAAGAAAGGAATTCCTGCTTTTTCTGCTTCATATAAGATCTTCATAGTATCAGGGTCGAGAGAGTGGCCAAGCATCTCATTAAGCAGATCAGGAGACCGGATTGCAAAACGAAGGTGAAATTTATAATGATCCCACCATCCATTTACTATCTCTGCCTTTTTTTCGTGCGTAATACCATCAGGAAAAGAATATAACTGATCACATATCTCTCCCGAGTCTATTTTATCAATCAGGAGGTTAACTATCCTTTCCTTATTCTCTTTCCTTAGTTCAACTATCCGTGGGTCAAGTCCTGAAGAATACCTTTCCATCCATTTCTCAACTTCATCCCTGTCAGGTATCACCTGGTTACTTTCACCCCGTAATTGCCTGAACAACTGGATCATATCGATGAAAAAGTCCGGTTTTGCCCCACCTGTTCCTTTAATAACTGCCAGCCATATCAGTCTTACAGGGTTGCTTACAGCTATCTCTCCCCTGAGATTGCGGTCAGGATATTCAATTCCTGCGTTGTCAATGTAGTCGAGAATTCTGATGATGGCATAATCATTCCATGATAACTTTTCAAAATTCTCAAGCTTTGTAACCTGTTCTCTCTGAAACCTGAAAGCGTCTTTCCTGCTGCTGTATTCTGAATGGATCCAGTTCTTAACACCCAGTTGCGCTTCTATTTCATTTTTCGATTCCCTCATTATGGTATCAAGCATGGGGTTTTCCCTAAGCAGTACCCTCAGGAGCCGATGTGAACGAACACTTATTGCAATTTTGTCAAGTTTTTCATTTTCTGTCATAAGAATCTGTTTTCAGGTGACCGAACTTACAAGTTACAAAAAAATGTGCAAACGGCCTAAATAACTGAAGTACTAATACAAGCAGCCTTAGAATAAAAGCATTATGTAAAATATACAGTAAGAGCGTAGCCCGGAAAAAAGAATGAAATCTTTTTTAGTTTATCCGAAAAAACCTACTGGCATTTCAGATTTGTCCTTTTTGCCTTTGATGGATCTGCAAAGGGACCATAAAGGGAATTTTTAAAAGATGCACATGCGTCATCTTTCAATCCCTTACCCTCCTGTGCCAGTCCGATCTGAAAATAGAACTTTGCCTTTGCATCATTATCCCCTGTTTCCATTGCAAGACCTTTCTGCGCATATTCAGCTCCCTTGTCGAAATTTTTCTGCTTGTTATAAACATCTGCATAGTAGTAGCAAAGATCCTTATCTTCACCATACTTTGATGCTTTTTCAAGCAATGCCAGAGCCTCATCAAGCTGTTCAGCCTGGGCAGCCTGTGATCCGGCAGCCCTGAAATACTCAAGCGCAGTTGAGGCTGCCTGGCTTGCCCGCGCCTCATCATTGCCGCTTTTCGACTTCTCAATAAAAAGATCAATACTCTCCTCTACAGCAACAGGATTATTTTGTTTAATATATATGAGGGATTTATTAAAGATTGCATTGCTGTAATCAGGATTAACAGATAAAAGTGAGTCAAAGGTTGCCAGGGCATTTTCATAATCCTCTTTTGCAAAATACTCACCACCCAGGATATTATAGCCCTGAACCAGCACTTTCTCGGCATTTGCCTTATTGGATTTACTTCCGTACTTATCTGATGCAGCAATTGCCTCCCTGGCACTCTGAATTATCTCTGGTGCAGGCTTTTTCTCATTAAGATTGTTATAAGCAACTTTGAAATATAATCCGGGTAAAATCTGTTTTGCTTTCTGTTTTAGATCATCTGCAGATTCTCCAACCTGATCGGCCAGCGTAATTACTTTTTCAAATGATTCAACAGAAGCTTTTACATCTGTTTTTACTGCTTTGGCACCTTCATTGTAAGCAGTTACCACATCATTACGATCCTGGGCCTTTACTGTTGCTCCCATAAAAGAAAATACAAGCAGAAGCATCAAATACTTTTTCATTTTTGCAATCATCATTTTAATTCTAATTATCACGTTATTACTATATTATTCATTTTTGAACGACCTTAAATATAGAAATTTTAATCATTGATCCCAGTAATTATTAAAATTGAATGATAAATATCACATCATTCACATAAATGTCAGCATCCTTCTGAATACAATTCCGGTATTTGCATAAAACTATAACTATAATATAAT
>CAYLYN010000085.1:0-16786 GCA_964387565.1 uncultured Rikenellaceae bacterium
ATCAGAAAAACAAGAGGAATAATCTTAATTCTTCCCATGGTGTTTAGTGTTAATAGCAGCAAGTTCATGCAAGAAAGCTGAACCACCTGCTTCAGTCACAGACTTCACAGCCTCTCAGGGAACCTATATAGGTATAATACATCTTGCAGCCGAAAAGGTCGAAGGAGCAGAAAACTATAATTACCAGCGTAAAAATCCTCAGTCAGGCCAGTGGGATGAGATTTTCTGGGGCAGCAACTTAATATGGGATGACAATGGATGGGGGCTTACTGACAATAAGCTTATTCCGGGACAGCAATATCAGTACCGTGTCAGAACTCATGCAAATGATGGTGGATATGGTGATTACAGTGAAATTATTACTGGTTTTATGTTCTCACCATCCCCGGTAATCGTAAATCTGAAATATGAAGTTGTAAATGCAGACTGGGGTACATATAATCTGACCTACAGGATCAGGGACATTTTACCGACAGGAATAGAAAACCTGCAGGGCAGAATGGTCTATATTGACAGGTCATGTTCTGCAGATATGGCAACCTACTACACAATTGTTGCAAGGGAGATAATATATACAAATAAGGACAGCATAATTACAGGTACCGTCAGCGACAATAGCTACAATGCAGACCAGGACTATTTTTACAGGTTAAAAGTTGGTTATGATTATGGATATAACGGAGAATCAAACTGGATCACAGACAGATATAACTATATTTCAAATATTTACTCCGGCTCAGACATTACTGAAAACGGATCAACAACAACAACTGACTATTCAATTCAGGAGTATGGTAATATAACTTCAACCGCCGCCGAAGGGAAGTCTGTACTTAAAATGTGTAAGGAAGGAACAACTGTTTACCTCGGCTATTTCGATTCCTTTAATGCCCTGTATGGCAAACCTGCTGTTATGAAAAACAACGGTTCATCCTGGGTAAATATTTCTGGTAGTCTGCCGGCGGAACTGGAAAGTGACAATTTTGTGGATGAATATGATATTGATGCATCATCAGGGTTGTTTTATCTGGCAGCTTTGAGTTCGGATACATTATATGTATATAAATATGGAAGTTCATGGTCAGCTAACCTGACGACCTCGCTACTATGGAGCACTTCTGAAAATAATTTTGTAGATATTGCAGCAATAGATGATGTGCTCTTTCTTACTCTAAAGCATGAAGATGACATTAAAGTATTCAGCTACCAGGGATCAGAATGGACACAGACCGGATCTGCAGTTGCATCAGGCAATAGCTTTAAAAATACAAAACTGAAAAACATTGACGGTACATTATATGTATGGTATGAAGAGTTTGTAACAGAAACTTCTGAAACATTTTACATTAAGCATCTGGAAGGATCTTCATGGGTAAGTGATCTGAAGTGGGAAAGATCAGATCTGCCCTCAGGTTTCGACCTTGTTAAATCCGGAGGCAACCTGTATTTCAAATATCAGACTTTTGATGCTAAAGGCAATATATGTAAAGTAACTTCCTCAACAAATGTTCAGGAGCTTTATGAGGGATCTTCAGATTTCTTTGATCCGATTTCTGTAACAACCGATGATTCCGGAAATATAATAATTGACTGTATTACAGGAACTTCAGCTGATAATTTTCATCAGGAGGTAATGATATATAACGGTTCAGGATGGCAAATAGTTAAGGATGACTTCACTGAAACCTCATTCCACGGAAATGCTGGAGGTGTTCAGGCTTCCGGAAATGACATTCACTTTGTATATGGATTAAAATCTAGTGAGAACCTGACACAATTTCCAACAATACTTCAGGCAAAGAAATATTCAAAATAGTTTCTTTTACAATCTTTTATCAAATAACTGACTGCAGTACCCGGGCAACACATAGCTCCCTTCAGATACAATATTATTTATAGTTCAGCTCTCAGTTTAATAAGAGTCTCAACTATTGCAGGATCAGCAAGTGTTGTTGTATCCCCGAGATCTGCTGTCTCATTTGATGCTATTTTACGAAGGATACGTCTCATTATCTTTCCCGACCTGGTCTTTGGTAATCCCGGTGTAATCAGTATCTGATCAGGTGTTGCGAATGCACCAATATGACGTCTGACCTCATTGCGGAGTTCACCTACCAGTTCTTCATCTGCCTCATAGCCTTCTTTAAGAATTACATAAGCAAAAATTCCTTCTCCTTTAATTGCATGAGGATACCCCACCACAGCAGATTCCGAACAGAAAGGATGAGAGACAAGAGCACTTTCAATCTCTGCTGATCCGATACGATGACCTGATACATTCATAACGTCATCAACACGTCCGGTAAGCCAGTAATATCCATCTTCATCTCTTGTTGCCCCATCACCTGTGAGATAGTATCCCTTGTATTGCTTCAGGTAAGTTTCATAAAATCTTATATGGTCCCCCTGTATCGTTCTTGCCATACTGGGCCAGGGCCCCTTTATAGCAAGCAGACCAGAACCGGAAGTAGTCTTTATCTCTTCTCCCTCATTAGTAAGAAGTACTGCCTCAATACCAAAAAAAGGTAGTGTTGCTGATCCTGGTTTAGTAGGGATTGCTCCGGGAAGCGGAGTAATAAGTATACCGCCTGTCTCTGTCTGCCACCATGTATCAACGATCGAGCATTTCCCATCACCCACCACATTGTAATACCATTTCCATGTTTCAGGATTAATAGGTTCTCCAACTGTGCCAAGTATTCTGAGCGATGATCTGTCATACTTTTTCACAAAAGAATCCCCTTCACGCTGAATTGCTCTGAGGGCAGTGGGAGCCGTATAGAACTGATTTATTTTCAGTCTTTCAACCATCTCCCAGTATCTTCCGGCATCGGGATATGTCGGAATACTTTCAAACAGCACTGTTGTAGCTCCGTTTAACAGGGGACCATAAACCACATATGAATGACCGGTTATCCACCCAATATCTGCAACACAGGCATAAACTTCGCCAGGCTTATAATCAAAAACATATTTATGTGTAAGGGCAGCATACAAAAGATATCCGGCAGTTGTGTGCGACACTCCCTTTGGCTTACCTGTACTGCCTGAGGTATAGAGCAAAAAGAGGGTATCTTCCGAGTCCATATGCTCTATCGGACAATATGGTCTCTCTCCCTCCATTGCCTCATCCATCCATATATCACGGGGCGGATAGAATGGTACTTTATTATTTGTTCTCTTTGTAATGAATACATGTTCCACTGAAGGACAAGCCATTACAGCTTCATCAGTCATTCTTTTAAGAGGAATGATCTTCTTTCCCCTGATAGCTTCATCAGCTGTTATTACAGCTTTACACCTGGCATCATTTATCCTGTCGCGAAGCGATTCAGCGCTGAATCCGGCAAATACAACAGAATGAACTGCACCTATACGGGCACAAGCCAGCATTGCATAAACAGCTTCAGGTATCATTGGCATATAAATGGCAACCCGGTCTCTTTTACGGATTCCATTATGTCTCAACACATTAGCCATTCTGGAAACTTTTCTCTGAAGTTCTCTGTAAGTTATCCTCACCTCTTTTCCAGGTTCATCAGGCTCCCATATTATTGCAACCTGGTCACCCCTGTCCCTGACATGCCTGTCTACAGCATTTTCACATGCATTCAGTTTACCTCCAAGAAACCATGAAACCAGGCCTTCTGAAAAATCACAATCACTAACCATCTGAAATTCATGCTGCCAGTGCAGAAGTCCCTTTGCCTGTTTTTCCCAGAACCCTGTGCTGTTTTCTATACTGTCATCATACAGTTTCCTGTATTCTTCCAGCGATGAAACATACGACTCTTTAAAAAGGTCATTGTTGGGCAGATAGGCACCCTGAAGTGAATTTGTCATACTGAGAAAATTTTGGTTAACCCTAAAGAAATTTGCAATAGTATTAGACAATTTTAAATCCAAATTGTTCATTTTCAGAAAAAAATTGCAAATATCACTTCCTGGTTTTACCCAAAATCAAAGTGTTAGTTTGAAGTCAGAAGTCTCATGGAAGGTAATAGAAGGGAAATTTTCACGCGCCAGTTTGAGCATCCAGTCACTTTCAGCAAAAAATACCGGATTATTTTCCTTGTCATAGGCAATTGCTCCGGGTTTTCTCCTAATAAAAGCCTCAAGTTCTTTTTTATCATCAGTGGTAATCCAGCATGCTTTAACAAAGGGAAGATTTGTAAAACTGCACCTGGCTCCATATTCATGCTCGAGTCTGAATCTGATAACTTCATACTGGAGCTCTCCCACTGTACCTATAATCTTTCTGTTACCCGGTTGCTGCAGGAACAACTGAGCAACTCCTTCATCTGTCATCTGCCATACACCCTTATCGAGCTGTTTGGTTTTCATGGGATCGAGATTTACGACCTCTTTAAGTATTTCCGGTGAAAAACTGGGAACTCCATGAAAATGAAGGACTTCTCCTTCAGTAAGTGTATCCCCGATTTTGAAATTACCATTATCATAAAGACCAACCACGTCTCCCGGGAAAGCTTCATCTACAATACTCTTGCTGTTCGCCATAAAACTTGCCGGTGAAGAAAACCGGAGGTTCTTTTTTACCCTGGTATGGAAATAGAACTTGTTCCTTTCAAATTTTCCGGAACATATACGCAGGAACGCAATCCTGTCACGGTGATTAGGATCGAGGTTAGCATGAATTTTGAATACAAATCCTGTGAGATGCTTTTCAAAAGGCATGATCTCTCTTACTGAAGACTGAACAGGACCCGGACAAGGAGCTATTTCGAGGAATGTCTCGAGTAGTTCAAGAACACCAAAATTATTAAGTGCACTTCCAAAAAACAAAGGAGCCAGGTACCCTTCGCGGTAAAGCGACATATTAAATGTTTCAAACATATCCTCAATAAAATCAACCTCTTCCCAAAGCCTTATAATATTTTCTTCTCCCACTAATCCTTTTAGTTTTGGATCCTGAATATCCCGGGTACAAATGAGACTTTCCGGAACTCCGCTCTTTTCAGGTGCAAAAAGCTGTATCTCCTTCTTAAATATGTTATATACACCTCTGAACTGTTTTCCGCTCCCAATCGGCCAGGTATAAGGGCAAGCTGCGATATGAAGCTCCTTTTCCAGATCATCCAGCAGATCGTAAGGACTCATTCCGTCCCTGTCCATTTTGTTTATAAAAACCATGACCGGAGTATGCCTCATCCGGCAAACCTCCATAAGTTTGCGTGTCTGTTCTTCAACTCCCTTAACAGAGTCAACTACAAGAATGACACTATCAACAGCAGAAAGAGTACGGTAAGTATCCTCTGCAAAATCCTTATGACCGGGAGTATCAAGGATATTGATTCTGACATTATTATATTCAAACGCCATCACTGAAGTGGAAACTGATATTCCTCTCTGTTTTTCAATCTCCATGAAATCGGATGTGGTGGTTTTCCTTATCTTATTGCTTCTTACTGCCCCGGCTGTCTGAATAGCACCACCAAACAGTAGAAGTTTCTCAGTCAATGTAGTTTTTCCTGCATCAGGATGGCTGATTATTGCAAAAGTCCGCCTCCTGCTTATTTCATTTCTTAAATCCACTATTTTTTTTTGAATGTGCAAAATTAACAAAAGCCCCGAGAATTCAAGCTTATAGTACAGTATAAAATTTCTGCCACATAATGTTTATCAGTTTTTGAAATTTATGGTATTCATTTTGTATTATATTTGTAAAGAGTGTAATTTTAAAATGTTATTTTTAAACCAAACCAGATTCTAATTAAACTTTAAATGTTATGATGAATAAAAAAATCCTGTTCGTAATTTGTCTGTCACTTTTAATAGCAGGGACAGCAACAGCGCAGACCTATAAATACATTGGAGCTGATAAATGTAAGGTTTGCCATAATAAACCAGCCAAAGGTGAACAGTACAACAAATGGGTAAAAGACAAACATTCACAGGCCCTTAAATCTCTTGCAAATCAGAAATCTATCGATTACGCAAAAAAGAATGGCATCGCTGACGCCACAAAGGATCCCAAGTGTCTTAAATGCCACTCTACATATGATGCAGTGGCTGCTAACCTTCGCGGAGGTATTCTCGCTACTGAAGGAGTATCCTGTGAATCATGCCATGGTCCCGGAAGTGCTTATAAATCACCCACAATCATGAAAAACCAGGCACTGGCTCTTAAAAACGGCCTCATACTTCCTGATGAGAAAGTATGTAGATCATGCCACAATCCGGAGAATCCTTTCCATAAGGAATTTAAATTTGCAGAATATTCAGCCAAGATCGCTCACCCCGATCCTACAAGGGCTAAATAAAAAGAATTTCACCGCATGATTTTGATAAATCCTTTGCCCTTCAGTGAGGGGCAAGGGATTTGTCTTATTATTGAACCAATCACCTAAATATAATCTAAATGAAAAAGTCACTTCCCATACTTGTCTTAAGTTTAATTATTGCTTCATGCAAAGGTCCCGGATCCGGACCTCTGGTTAAAGAATCATTTGAAGACAAGAAAACAATCAGTCCGATGATGGGACAGCAGCATCAATCCCAGACTGCTGCAGTAAAAGCGGATATTAAGATATCACCGTGCGACGACTGCATAACAATCGGAAGACTTATGGCAGATAAGAAATCATTCTCAGGCAAGACAATTACCATAAAAGGTGTTGTGACCAAAATCAATGAGGAGATAATGGGGAAAAACTGGATTCATTTACAGGACGGAACTGAAGCAGAAGGTGTTTTTGACCTCACCATAACAACATTGCAGACAGCTTCAGTAGGTGATACTGTAACATTTACGGGCAGGATAACCCTCGATAAGGACTTTGGTTACGGTTACTTCTATAATGTTCTCATGGAAGAAGGTCAGCTTGTTGACTAAATACAAATCAGAATCTGTACCTGCCGGCTTTTCTGTCTATTTCAAGATATTCTCCAAGAGCTGCTGATCCATACCATAAATAAAGCTCTGTGTCAAAGATCTTTTCTTTTATCGCAGGATCGGTTTCCAGGAGTTTACAGGCTTCTTCAAAGGTCTTCACATTCAGGATGAAAATCCCATTATACGATTTCTCGTTTTTACCGAGAGGACCTGCAACCAGAAGTTTCCTCTCCCGGGCAAGTCTGGTGATATTATTTAAATGTCCGTTCATAAGACTGTCGAGTCTTTCACCAGATTGCATATTATTTGTTCCCTTTTTAAGTATCACAAGTATATAATTCTTCATACCATAATCATCTGCTCCCAGCCTTCTTGCAATAAGTGAATCATAATCCGGATTAAGCTGCTGACCATTCAGGTAATTAAAAAAGAAACAGCTTATAAAAACAAAAATTAATTGTCTCATATCTTTTTACTAAAGTTTTTATCTGGTTATAATCTTTTCATAGGTATTTATCCATTCATTAACTGTTGTTTTTGACACAAGCTCTCCTATTAGAGAATAGGGTATATTTGCAGGATTTTTGAACCTGATGCAACTTTTGCCCATATCCAGCTTTGTTTTTGAGTGCTTAGGATATTCCTTTTTAAACCATTCAAGCAATACTCTGTCTGCAACAAGCCCCATATGGTAGACTGCAATATGATTCTTTTGTGAAGCAATATTTATAAAAGGCAACGGCTGTTCAGGATCAGTATGGTAACCTTTGGGATATTTTGAATGCGGAACAACATATCCTATCATCCCGTAAGAAATAATTTCAGAAAAACCTGCTGGCAGATTTTCTAAGATAATATTTCGCAGCTTTTTAATTACGGCCTGTCTTTCTTCAGGCAATTGAAAAATATACTCTTCCGGATTATTGGCTTCCACCTGCATTGCAATTTAAAACTCGTTTACCTTAAGAATCACCATTAAATAAACAAATATTTGTAAAAATAGTTGAATAATGGCTTCCGGACTACCAGTTAACGATCATTTCAAAGGCAGCTGATATGAATATTTTCTTAACTTTATTAATCTTAATTAAATTCTGAGATGAAGACACATCATTATATTTTCAGGCATATCTTGCTGATACTTTTTCTGATGCAGGCTTGCCGGCCAGGAGCCATGATCAGTCCTGTTAAACTGACTTGTGAGAATCTAAAGGATCCGCAGGTGGTGGATGTTATTTATCCGAGGTTATCATGGATCAATGAACCTGCCGGAAGCGGAAGGGATATTTCCCAGTCTGCTTATGAGATAAGGGTTTCAAGCAACAGAAAAGATCTTATTGCTGGCAAAGCTGATTTGTGGAATAGTGGAAAGATTAATTCAGACGCTTCAATCAATATTAAATACAATGGAACAACTCTTAAATCGCGCCAGGACTGCTGGTGGCAGGTAAGAGTATGGGATAACAAGGGACTAAGATCAGGATGGAGTGATCCCGGGTACTGGGGAATGGGTATCCTGAATAAACAGGAGTGGAAAGCAACATGGATAGGCGCTCCATGGCAGGGTGAGGATCCACTGCCCAAATCACCTTATCCGAAAGGGAAAAATCAATCTGTTACCCCGTTTACATCTCCAGTTGAAAAACTGCCTTCAAATGCACCAATACTAAGGAAAGAATTCAGTATAGGCAAAAAGATAGCAACAGCCAGGGCATTTGTTAGTGGCTTAGGATACTTTGAACTATACCTTAACGGCGAAAAAGTCGGAAACGATGTCCTGGTCCCTAATCTTACTTTATACAGTAAACGAGACGATATTGGACCAATAGGTGCCATGACCGAAAACAACTTCAGGGAATACCGGGTTATGTACCTGGCATATGACTTGACAAAGTTGCTTAAACAAGGTGAAAACGTTGTCGGTGTCATACTTGGCAACGGATTTTATAATCCGGCTTCCTTCTGGACCCAGGGATACGGTACCCCAAGGTTTTTAGGACAGGTAAACATAGTGTATACTGATGGAACAGAAGAAATTATAATAAGTGACACAACCTGGAAAGCTGCAAAAAGCCCCATAATAATGGACCTGATATACGATGGGGAGCATTATGACGCACAGATTGAACAAAAGGGATGGGATTCTCCGGGTATTGATGACAGCAGATGGGAAAAAGCTGTGTTGAGGAAACCTCCTGATGGAATTCTCAAAGCTCATATGTCGCCCACCGATAAAGTAATGGAAATATTGGCTCCGCAGAGTATTGAAAAACTTGGAGATGGCCATTTCAAAGTTGATTTCGGCCAGGAGATATCTGGTTGGCTCAGAATCAAAAATGTCATTGGAGAGAGAGGGAGAAGGATAGATTTTAAATATATATGTGAATCACCATCAGGAGAGAACTCCTATACAATGAAAGGCGGAGAACCTGAATCATATGCAGCCAGATTTACCTGGTTTGTTTTCAGAGAGGTGGAAATTTTAAACTGGCCGGGAGAACTTAAGCCTGAGCAGATCCAGGCTGAAGCAGTGTATACTGATATTGAGACAACTGGAAAATTTGAATGCTCAAACGAGCTTTTCAATAAAATAAATAAGATATGGTGGCGAAGCCAGACTGATAATATGCATGGTGGAATAGCAAGCGACTGTCCACACAGGGAAAGGTCACCATATACAGGTGACGGACAGGTTGCCTGTGTTACCGTTATACACAATTTTGACGCCAGAGCTTTCTATACAAAATGGATACAGGATATATATGGTGCTCAAAATCCTGAAAACGGCTATGTCCCTAACGGAGCTCCATGGCAACCAGGATGCGGCGGTGGTGTGGGATGGGGTGCGGCAATGAATATAATGCCATGGGAATATTATCTGCATTATGGCGACAGAGACCTTCTTGAAGCTAACTATGAAGGTATGAAAGGTTACATCAGATACATGCTTACATGGACTGATGAAGACGGCATTATGTATTCCCAGGCTCCTGAAAAATCAAAACCAAACAGATGGATAAACCTTGGTGAATGGGTAGCTCCTGTTAAATTACCTCCCGACGAGATGGTCCATACCTTCTTTTTATGGCGCTGTGCAGATCTTACATCCAGGGCAGCAAGGGTTCTTGGGAACAGTGATGATGAAAAATTCTTCAGTGCACTTGCCAATAAAACCAGCCAGGCATTTCAAAAGAGATTCTATAATGAGGAAAAAGGCAGTTATGGACCTTATGGAGGAAATATCCTAGCTCTAAAAATCGGACTTCCGGCCGACCAGCAAAAGAGAGTTATAGAGGCACTGAAGAGGGATATCCTGCTTAACGATTACCATCTTGATACAGGAATCTTCGGGACCCAGTTCTTCTTTGAGGTACTTGCTGAAAACGGTCTGCAGGAATATGCCTTCAGAGCAATGAACCAGAAGAGTGAACCTGGTTATGGGTGGTGGATTGAACAGGGAGCAACAACAACCTGGGAAAAATGGGATGGCGGAGGCTCAAGAAACCATCCTATGTTCGGAGGAGGTCTGACATGGTTTTACCGGAAACTGTCAGGAATGAACGCCGATCCTGATAAACCAGGTTACAAACACATCATCTTCAAACCTCAGCCTGTTGAAGATATCTCATGGTCATCATATTCCACTCTCACTCCATACGGTAATGCTGGTATAAAATGGGAAAAGAAAAAGGATGCTTTTTCTATCGACATAAATGTCCCGGTTGGAAGCACCGCAACAGTTTATGTTCCTGCTGAATCAGTCAGTGATGTAACCGAAAGCGGGAAAATGATAACAGACTCTGAATCAATAATATTCAAGGAATTAAATGAAGGATATGCTGTTTTCCTGGTTTCATCAGGGAAGTATAACTTCATCTCTCATCTGCATAGTGAAGAACTTATCCGGGATATGGTCAGATCTGTTGAAAGCGGGAATCTTGATCATGTTATCAAGCTTGCAGATTCAATTGAAAAAGCAGGGACATCTGATAAAAATCTTGAAAGAATTGCAGATTCACTGAAAGATGTTGCCCATAGAATCTATATTGATTTTCCTGTAAAAGAAGATATTGCCATATCACAGATCGAGAAAAAGACAGGACCATTTAATGAAAATGACAGAAAGAAATGGGAAGAGAAAGGATGGCTTGAATCAAGGATTTTAGACAACGAAAAGAGATATTTCAACAGGGCAGTCAGCAATCTTGCCCTGCTCAGGTTATTTCATGAAGACAAAGAAGAATGGTTGAAGGGAAATGAAATGGATCCTGTCAACAAATACAGGCTGAAACATACAGAAAAGGTTCTCAGGCTTGCCGGAAATAATTCGGAACCTTTATCACCTGTAAGGATGAGAATCTCATATACGCTTACTGTTGATGCTGATGCAGTACCGGATGGAGAAACAATCAGGTGCTGGCTGCCGTGGCCAAGAAACAACCATCCCAGGCAGGAGCAAATTCAATTTCTTAAATCATCACCCGAGGAATATATTTTTTCCCCTGATTCTGCTGTACACAGTACGATCTATCTTGAACAAAAAGCAAAAAAAGGCATGCCATCAGTTTTTATGGTGTCATTTGTCTACCAGTCAAAAGCTCAGTATTTTAACCCTGAGGAATTAAAAACTGATCCATATGATATAAACTCACCGGTCTACAAAAAATATACTTCCGAGCAGTTGCCCCAGATACATTTTTCAGATGAGATAAAAAGGATTGCCGATAGTATCTGTACTGGTGAAGAGAATCCAAAACAGGTTGTACAAAAGATATACTTATGGTTCAAGGAGAACATACCATGGACAGGTGCTCTTGAATATTCAATAATGCCGGATATTCCAGCGTATGTCATTAAAAATAAACGAGGCGACTGTGGGATGCAGACACTATTATTTATGTCGATGCT
The DNA here is from genome assembly GCA_964387565.1 of uncultured Rikenellaceae bacterium. Lineage (GTDB taxonomy): Bacteria > Bacteroidota > Bacteroidia > Bacteroidales > VadinHA17 > LD21. Next base: position 11,762 of record CAYLYN010000085.1, read on the forward strand.
CAGGTATAAAGGGATTCCTGTAAGGTGGCAGAGCGGCTGGATGGTACCTGAAGCAGGCAAAAATCTGCATGACTGGTGTGAGGTTTACTATGAGGGTACCGGCTGGGTGCCTGCAGATATATCATACGACCTCCAGATATCTGATAACATGAATCTCCGGAACTATTATATCACGGGAATAGATGCCTACAGGCTCATTATCAACGATGGAATATCAGGCACTCTTCACCCTGCAAAAGAATTTCCAAGGAGTGAACCTTATGATTTCCAGAGAGGAGAAGTAGAATGGACCGGGGGCAATCTCTATTTCGATAAATGGGATTATAATATGAAGATCGAATATCTGAAATGAATATTTATTGAGAAATTATGAAACCTATCAGTACTGTTATTTTTTTCACACTACTTTTGGCAGGATGTTCGGCCTCAGGAGAGAATGATGAACTCAGAAACAAAATTATCAATGATCCATATATCCCTTATGTGAAGGAAAAAGCTCTTGAGGTTGTAAAGACAGGTTTCAACGCAGGTGATGGCTATGGTGAGGTATGGATAAGAGACTATAATACTTTTATCGAATTGTCAGGAAAAGTATATGATAAACAAACACTTAAAGAGAACCTGTTAGTCTTTTTCAGGATGCAGGGAGAGGATGGAAATATAATAGACGGATTTATTCCCCGCGATAAGGCGATTCAGACTGAAGGAGGTTATAATTACATATTTTCTGATAATGAACCATTATATGCCGGGCACAAAAACACAGTTGAAACCGATCAGGAATCCTCACTTGTCCAGGCAGTTCATAAGTACATAGCTATTACAGGAGACAAGAATTTTCTCAATGAAGAGCTTGCCGGAATCAGCATAAAAGAAAGACTTGAAAAAGCCCTGATCTTCCTCATGAATAACAGGATCAGCGAAGAATACGGACTGATCTGGGGAGCAACTACTGCTGACTGGGGAGATGTTCAGCCTGAACATGAGTGGGGAGTCTTCCTTACTGATGATACTCACTATGCCATTGATATCTATGACAATGCAATGTTAATAATTGCAATTGCAAATTTCATCGATATGGCACCGGAAATGGAACCGAAGTGGAAACCCATAATGGATAGCCTGATTAAGAACTCTAGAAAATATCTGTGGGACAGTAATCTGAATAAGTTCATTCCCCACATTTATCTGAATGGTTCACCGTTCCCGGAGGGATTCAACGAAAACATGATTTTTTATCATGGAGGCACTGCAGTTGCTATTGAAGCTGGCCTTTTGTCAGAGGACGAGATCAGGCTCTCACTGGAGAAAATGGTTGAAAATGTAAAAGCAGCCGGGGCAGGTTCTATCGGACTGACAATGTATCCACCCTATCCTGAGGGTTATTTCAGAAATAAAGGAATGTATCCGTATGGTTATCAGAATGGTGGAGACTGGACCTGGTTTGGAGGAAGAATGATTCAGCAGCTGATCAGGTATGGGATGCTTTCAGAAGCTTATGAAAACCTTACTCCGATGATAAAAAGAGTGAAAGACAACAATGGTTTCTTCGAGTGGTATACTGTTGATAATAAACCTAAGGGCTCAGGGACGTTCAGGGGTGAGGCCGGAGTCCTTTATAAGGCTGTCGTGATGCTTGAAAAGGCTGCAGGGATTGAATCAGAGAAATAGACGACTTCCAGCCTGGTAAAAGATAAACGAAAGTAACCATGCCATAACAGTTGTATAAACTATAACAAAAAATGCCCACTTCCAGCTTCCCGATTCCCTGCTGATAGCAGAAACCACCCCAATACACGGGAAATAGGTCAGAATAAACAGCATAAAAGAGAATGCCATAACAGGATTGAATAATGGTTTGCCGGCTGAATTCTTCTGTAGCTGAATTTTTTCAACCAGTGAAGCAGGAGTTGAGTTATCTTCAGCCTGAAATAAAACACCTAATGTACTGACAACTACCTCCTTTGCCGCCACACCTGTTACAATTGCAACACTAAGACGCCAGTCAAAACCAAGTGGCTCCATAACAGGCTGAATAGATCTGCCGATTATGCCGATGAACGATTTGCTTTGTCGCTCGGTTCTCTCCTCTAATTTAAGCAGATGTAAGCTATGAGCCTTTTCTTCTTCGCTCATGGTACTTCTTCCGATTTCAGCTGTTGCAGCTATATAATCTTTTGAAAGGCCTGGGTTTCTGGGGAAAGTACTTAATAACCAGATAATAATAGATGCCAGTAGTATAACTCCTCCGATCTTCCTTAAATATAAACCTGTTCTAAAGAGCACATGCTTGACAACACTTCTTAATGTAGGTCTTCTGTATGGAGGAAGCTCCATTACAAAAGGTATATCAACAGTTTTGAAGAATACCTTTCGAAGAAAAAGTGCCGAAAGTATGGCAAAGATTGCACCAAGAACATATAGCAGGAAGAGGACAGTACCCTGATTTGATGCAAAAAATGCACTTATGAAGAGTATGTATACCGGAAGTCGTGCACTACATGACATAAAAGGTGTAATAAGCATTGTAATCATACGATCACGGCGACTCTCAATTATCCGGGTAGCCATTATAGCCGGAACATTGCATCCAAAGCCCATAAAGAGAGGAATGAATGATTTTCCGTGCAATCCGATCTTATGCATCACCTTATCCATTATGAAAACAGCTCTTGCCATATACCCGGTATCTTCCATAAAAGCAATAAAAAGAAAGAGTATCAGTATATTAGGAAGAAACACCAGCACTCCTCCTACCCCTCCTATCAAACCATTAACCAGGAAATCCCGTAATAATCCTTCAACCATTAATGATGAGGTAAATTCCGACAGATATGCCAGACCTTGCTCAAGCCATTGTTTCGGATAGCCTCCGAGCCTGAAAGTTGAATAAAATGTTATCCAAAGAAACAAAAGGAATACAGGGAATCCAAGATATTTATTTGTCAGATAACGGTCAATTATACTTGTTCTGCTCTGCTTTTCAACATTATTTGGCTTGAAAGTTTCTTTTAATGCACCCGAGATAAACCCATATCTCAAATCGGTAATAATCGTTTCGAGAGGATCCGTGTATAGTTTTTCAAGTCTCGAATATTCTTTTCTGGCTACTTCAATAATTTCTTTTGAGTTATTACACCTCTTGATATTTTCCGAATACTCCTTATCATTGTCAAGAAGTTCCAGTGCCAGGTATCTCGCTGATATAATATTTGTAAAGCTTCTGTTTTCTTCAACTTTTATCCTGGACTGGATTTCACTGATGGCATTCTCGATTTCTGTTCCGTAATTTATATGAATATGCCTTACCAGAGGATTTCTATCTTCATAAACCTCAATAACTGTGTCGAAAAGCTGTTTAAGGCCCCTCCCCCTGGAACTTACTGTAGGGATAACCGGCACACCCAGAAGACTTCCCAGAGAATTGTAATCGAGAGCATCACCTCTCTTTTCAAGTTCGTCAAACATATTCAGGGCAATTACCATCTGAACTCCCATGTCGATAAGCTGTGTTGTAAGGAAGAGATTGCGCTCCAGATTGGAAGAATCGACAATATTTATTACAACATCCGGCTTATTATCGAAAATATAGTTTCGCACAAATATCTCCTCAGGTGAGTAACTCTTTAAAGAATAAGTACCTGGAAGGTCAACTATTGAAAATGTATAACCCGACTGACGATACCTGGCCTCCTTAGATTCAATGGTAACACCGGCATAATTACCTACTTTTTCCCGTGAACCTGAAGCATAATTGAAAAGCGTAGTCTTTCCTGAGTTAGGATTTCCCACAAGAGCTATCTGAATATGCTTTGTTTTTTCAATCCATGAACCATTCCCATCTTCCCTCTGAAGTACTCCTGTATGATTATGCTCCTGGAAGACTCCTTTTCTGTCAACCTCTATTAATTGAGCCTCACTATTTCTCAGTGAGATATGATAACCCATTATCTTGTATTCGATTGGATCACCAAGAGGAGCCTTTCTTATAACTGAGACTTTCTTGCCGACAACAAATCCCATTTCTGAAAGTCTCTGCCTGAACTGGCCTCTTCCCTTGATCTTCAGAATTATCCCCTCTTCGCCCTCCAAAAGATCGTATAGTGTCGTCATCTTAATCGTTAATTCAAAATAGTAACGGAACCTGGTAAAATTTGTTCAAAATGTATAATAAAGGCGAAAAGCGAAAGGCAACTGGAGTCTCATGTGTAATGCCTCATGTGCCATCTGACACCTTGACCGGAAAGATTCATTGTAATATTAACCATTAACCCTGTTAAAGCTTTACCTTAATGACCACCTTTTTAACATGTGCATTTTCTCCGTTTTTTACCCCGGGACGATGCAGATCCGAAGGAAAAAAAAGAAAAAACCTTTCTGGAGTGGCGATAAAGTCAGAACTTTCCATAACTGTCATGAATTCAAGGTCTTTAGTCTCATCATATGGAGTAAGAACCTCTCCCTTTTTAGTTACAGGAGCCACACTCATCTGTTCTGACCCATCTATAATATACTGAATATCAATATATTTCTTATGAGCTTCAAACTTGGCATCCTCCTCATTCTTAGTCATATACTCGCTGACAAGAGCATAAAGGTTATCTCCGTCAATATCGTGTCTTTTTACCTCAAGAGCATTCAGCTCAGTTGTTTTAAGGTATTTAAAAGCTTTGTCCCATCTTTCTTTGTTAGTGAAATAAGCAATTGCAAACTCTTTTTTGTTAACAGAGGCATCCGGTTTTACGCTCCATCCGTTAAGGTAACTCCCGGAGTCAAACCAGGTATTTAACTTATCTTCACTCCATGATGAGGGATCAGTTGAGTTGCTGCAACTCTGTATTAACAAAACAGATACAAGTAGTAGCATAACAACAGTTTTGTTCTTCATAGCAATTAAAATTATATATTATCTGTCAATTATTTACCGACCACAAAGATGGCAAACTTTTTATCCCTGACATACATGATTTGCAAAACAATTTTAACAAAATCAATGCCTGCATATTGAGGTCAGCCAAACAAGAA
>CAYLYN010000086.1:0-16598 GCA_964387565.1 uncultured Rikenellaceae bacterium
AAAAGGGAATAATGGAGCTGAGATCAAGGGAATTGAAGCTGAGGCTCCTGAACAGGGCCATGATTAAGGATCAAAAGCTAAAGTGGCAGATAATAAATACCTTATTTCCGGTACTTGTGGTCCTGATTGCAGGATTAATTTATACTTACATAAGGAGAAGAATTTATGCAAGTTTTTAATCATGGGAAAATCTGTTTATATATACTTCTTGTCTGCTCTTTTGATTCTTTTCCTTTTAATTATACTTCTCAAAACCAGGTCGCCCTTTGGTAAATCGAACAGTGATTTTACTTCGAGACCTGCAACTGAAGTAACCAGGATTGAAATTTCAGACAAAAAAGAGAAGTTAACTCTTGAGAAAGCAGGGGAGGAGTGGCTGGTCAACAACAGAATAAAAGCCCGGAAAGGTGGTATTAATTTCATCATCAGAATACTTACTGAAGCCAAAATCAAATCTCCTGTTTCACCTGAATTTTTTAAAAGCGAGATTACTGACAGGCAAATTGCACCTGTGGTGGTGAAAGTTTATGAAGGGAGAAAAATGCTGAAATCATTCCTGGTTTACAGGACAAATTCCAACATTTATGGTAATATAATGAAGATGAAGTCAAATGCAAAGCCCTTTATTGTACATGTTCCCGGATATGAGGTTAATATCGGATCTGTATTTACCATCAGGGAATTGTACTGGCAGCCTTATACCATTTTCAATCTACTTCCGTCAGAGATCAGTTCGGTAAGGTTTGAAAATATAAAGGATTCAGCGTCTTCATTCTCTATCACCAAATCTGATGGAAAATATACCTTTCGGGGAAATGGAAATGAAATTAAGGAATCTGATCCTGATCTTATTGTCCGTTACATTTCATACTTTACATTCATTCCTTTTGAGACCTGGGCTTTTGATCTCAGCAGGGAGGAGATTTCCACCATTTTGAAACAGGATCCGTTATTCAGAATTACTGTTATATCTGCTGAAGGAAAAACCACAGAACTCAGCCTGTGGCAGAAATTTAAATCTGAAAATGGTACTCAATCAGTTGATACAGACAGGCTTTTTGGTAAAACTCAGAATTCAGATGAATTATTTGTTGTAAGGTATTTCGATATTGATCCTGTAATTAAGAAACGGTCATATTTTACACCATCAGTCAGTCAGTAAGAATGGACTAAAATCTGTTTTATTTATCTCAATAGTCAAATCAATTAACCGTAAAGGTCGCAAATGCTTTACAGCAAGTGCGCCAGGAACTGCATCTCAGTATTTTTGGCTTTGTATCCATTGGTTTAACTTATCGTTATTAACGGTTAAAGGATTTAATATTATCATTTTATATATTGTTTGAACAATTAGTTTTTTTTTGTAATATTGATAATTGATAATAGGGCGAGATTCCAATATCAAATAATTGATTTTAATATAAATAGCGAAAGCAATCTGACTATAATAATTTAAAAAAACATACAAGTATGAAATTTGTAGTATCCAGCTCTGAACTTCTAGGTCATCTTCAGGCTATAAGCAGGGTAATCAGTTCAAAAAATACCCTACCTATCCTTGATAACTTTCTTTTCAATCTGTCGGGAAATGATCTTGAGATTACAGCTTCTGATCTTGAGTCAACCCTTATCACAAGGATGAAACTTGAAAATACTGATGGTGACGGAACCATTGCTCTGCCTGCAAGGATACTGCTGGAAACTCTAAAGGAGTTTTCTGTTCAGCCACTGACATTTGATATCAATCTGAGTACAATGGCTGTTGTAATAAGCTCGGAGAATGGTAAATTCAATGTTGTGGGTCAGAATGGAATTGATTTTCCTGCTCTTCCATCAATAAAGAAGGATAAGCAATTCTCTTTCAGTATTAATGCAGATGTACTGCTTTCCGGAATAACAAGGACGATCTTTGCCACAGCTGATGACGAACTCAGACCTGTTATGGGTGGTATTTTTGTTGAAGCTGCAACTGATAAGATAACATTTGTTGCCTCGGATGCACATAAACTGGTTCGCTACCAAAGGACAGACGCCCATGCAGATGACAATGCTTCTTTTATACTGCCAAAGAAGCCTGCTTCACTGCTTAAAAATATCCTTCCGAAAGAAGAAGGCCAGGTAACTGTTGAGTTTGACGACAAAAACGCATTTTTTATTCTTAGCGATCATAAGGTAGTCTGCCGGCTTGTGGAAGGCAACTATCCGAACTATAATTCTGTTATTCCTAAAAACAATCCACGTAAGATCACTATTGACAGGGTAGAGTTTTACAATACCCTTAAAAGAGTGTCTGTGTTTTCAAACCAGGCCAGTAACCTTGTAAAGCTCCAGCTCAAGGGTAATCAGATTATGGTTTCTGCACAGGATATTGATTTCTCAATATCGGCTTATGAAAGGATAAAATGTCAGTATGAGGGTGAGGATATTGAAATTGGCTTCAAGTCGGTATTTCTCCTTGAGATCCTTGCAAACATAGGTTCGCAGGATGTAATGATTGAACTGGCTGATCCCACCAGGGCTGGATTGTTCCTTCCTGTTTCAACAGATAATGAAGCTGAAGATCTTCTCATGCTTCTTATGCCAATGATGATAAATGCCTAGAACTTGGATCTTAAACTTAAACGTCCGATAGCTTTCCTTGACCTTGAGACAACTGGCGTTAATATTGCCAGCGATCGGATTGTCGAGTTGTCAATTCTTAAGATCAGTCCGGGCGGAAAAGAAGAATGGATGAGTACGCGGGTTAATCCTGAGATACCGATTCCTCCAAAATCAACTGCCATACATGGTATTTGTGATGATGACGTTAAGTCGTCACCTGCTTTCAGGGAGATTGCAAAAAATGTAGCATCTTTCCTTGAAGGTTCTGACCTTGCAGGGTATAATGCAATAAAATTTGATATACCTGTCCTGGCAGAAGAGTTTCTCCGTGTCAATATTGATTTCAATTTCAGGAAGAGGAGATATATTGATGTGCAGGTGATTTTCCATAAAAAGGAGCAGCGTACCTTATCTGCTGCATATCTTTTCTACTGCAGTAAGGAACTTGAAGGAGCCCATGGTTCGAAAGCAGATACAGCTGCAACCTATGAAGTACTTAAATCTCAGCTTGACAGATATCCTGATCTGGAGAATGATATGGAGAAGCTTGCTGAATACAGTAATTATGGTTCTAATGCGGATTTTGCAGGGCGCATTGTCTTTGATGAGAATGGAGCAGAGATTTTTAATTTCGGTAAGCATAAAGGAAAAGCTGTTGAAGCGGTTTTTGCAGAGGAGCCATCATACTATTCATGGATGATGAATGGAGATTTTCCTCTGTATACAAAAAAAGTACTCACAGAAATTAAGTTGAGATCTTTCGGTAAAAACCAGATATGATATGAAAATAATTTGCATGGGATTAAATTACAGGAAGCATTGCCAGGAGATGGGATCTCCTTATCCTGAAGAACCTGTAGTATTTATGAAACCTGATTCTTCACTGCTGAAGAATAACAAACCATTTTTTCTTCCTGATTTTTCGGAGAATATTCACTATGAAGTAGAAGTAGTGGTTAAAATAAACAAACTTGGAAAAGGTATCGCTGCAAAGTATGCCCACAGGTATTATAATGAAGTCACTGTAGGTATAGATCTTACTGCCAGGGATATACAGAGCAGGAATAAGAAAGCAGGACATCCATGGGAAGTTGCAAAAGGGTTTGACGGTTCTGCTCCGATCGGAACTTTTATTCCTCTCAGCAGTGCCGGCAGTATAAATAATATTGATTTTTCACTTAAGATAAATGATAAAATAGTACAACATAGCAATACATCTGATCTGATATTCAGTGTTGATGAGATTATTGCTTATGTTTCCAGGTTTTTTACTCTGAAGACCGGTGACCTGATTTTTACAGGGACTCCTTCCGGTGTGGGTCAGCTTAAAAAGAATGATAATCTGGTTGCCTATATAGGGGATAAACCACTTCTTGATTTTATGATCAGGTAGTTTTCACTACTTGTATCCTGTCCGCAGCTTTTAATGAATGGCTGTCACCTGCAAGCTTATGTTGAATCAGTATTATGTCGATATAATCCAGAGCTTTTTGTACTGTCATCGATCTTTTTCTGTGGATATGACCTTTTTCGGGATGGGTATTCAGGAAAGAGGGGCCTTTATATTTTGTTGACAGAAAGGGGAACGCAATGCCCAGAGCATTTCTGTAAGCCTCCAGACGAGTAGCTCCCCCGACTCCAAAAGCATTGTCTTCGCTATCCTGTATCTCATCATGAAGGATTGTTCCGATTAGTCCATCTTTCTGATGATACAGAAGCTGTCTGAATAACTGAGATTCGCGACTGACCATACTTGCCCCGAGTACAACATGAAATGGTTTGTTGAAATATTTTCCATTTCTGTTCTCGCTTGCAAGATAGCATGCAAGCTGAGCGGCAGCTATACTGCCACTGCTGGAAGAGGTAATAACAAGCTGTGAATCACGATTATATCCATTTGATATTATCTGATCCAGTGAAGATGAGGTAATCCGGTTATTCGAAGGATCCATGAGAGGTTTCTGCGCATTGTTCAATGCCCAGATAACATTCATTATATTGGAATTATAAAAGACCCCTTTGATGTAGTCGAATTCTTCTCCAAGGATCTCTTTCATAAGCCTTATAAAGGAACCGGTAAAGGTATTGAACTTATTATCCCTGGTCTCCGCTCCTGCAAAGAACCATACTTTATATTTATTCTCCTGTTTCACAATGATTCTGGCATCTGATTAGAACATAGGAATCTTAATTGAACCAGTAAGAGATCTTGAAGACAAGACCCCTGTTTTTTACATCGTGGCCTGAAGGATAGGAATTTTCGGTATAGACTATAAACAGGTCTGAAACCGGAGCAAACCTCCACTGAAACCTGAGATTGATATTCATATTGTCTATCTGGTTATTATACTGTATAAGACTAGTGAAAAATAGTCTTTCTGTAAATGTGAAATCCAGTCTTGGTCCCAAAAGTATCAGTTCTGCATCACTATGGGGATCAGGCATTTTGATATTGTTATATGATGAAACCAGTGACAGTGCTGCATAAGGCTGTATCCTGTAATAGATTTCGCTGTTAAGTGCATACCTGGTTCCATTATAGAAACCGCCATAGAGGCTCATTATCATGAAATTAAATGGTTTCCTGATATCAGATGTAAAAGTGGCACTTAATTCATTCCACCTGTAATCTGATTCTGCAGGAAGCGGAACCCCTCCGTTATTGGTTGGATCAAATGGCTCGGGGAGATAAACGTAACTGTTTTCGACATCAACCTTGAAAGTACTTTTATTCAGCCATTCAACCTGGTATGAAACCTCCGATTCCCTGTCTGTAAGTTTCATTGAAGGATCAAAGAGCATCATGGTTTTCAAAATGGGTCCATGATTGGCAATTCTGCTTGACTTTGGAAAAAACTTATACTGGAATCCCGGGTTCACCTCGTAATATCCTTTTCTCCTGATATATCCAACCTCAGCAGCATAATCAGCTCCCACCCATGCCTGGTTAAGTGTGGCATTAACATATTGTGTGGCATATGTAATATTGGCAGCTGCAGCTGCAGCATCACCATTTGCACCGGGATAGAATGACTGGTGGTAGAATGTCTTGCCTGTCCACCTGTTATCAGCACTCGCAAGATTAAATTCGGCACCAGCAACACGATTGAAATCATTACCTGTAAAAGCTGTATCCTCCTCATTAAAAAACATCACCTCCTTGTTGACCATGAAAGCCGACAGGTTGGAACGCTGAAATACCTTTCTCTGCAGCACACCAACAGCATAGTTGCCAGCCGGTTCATCATCCTTTGGTCCTGTCTGCAGATCCATTAGTCCGATTCTCCAGTTGTTCCCTATATTGCCACTTAGTCGGGCACCTGCCTGAATTGGACTTGTAAGTCCTACTCTTCTTGAAAAGAAAGGGCGAAGATTATCAGTTCCAAGATTGGCAAACAGGTCACTGTTCTCAAGGAAGAACTGCCTTTTTTCAGGGAAGAACAGTTCGAACCGGTCGAGATTTGTCCTTTGTCTGTCTACCTCAACCTGTGAATAGTCCGGATTTACTGTCAGATCAAGATTCATTGAGGTGGAAAGGATCATTTTTGCATCTCCACCGGCATTGATTTTTGTTTTGAAAGGGTCACCGGCTTCCCTGTCCTGAGTAGATTTTACTGAAGTATAGGGGATAAGAGAAAACCTCAATCCGGAATCAGGCAAAGGTTCATCCCACACAAGAGAACCTGTAAAAGCAAGGGTGGCAGTGGCAAACTGCCTCGGCATTGGAGCCCAGCTTGACTTTTCGCTGGTTTTCAGATCCTGCCGGCTGAAGTTTATTCCCCATTCCTTCTCTCCTCCGTTATACCTCATGCTTCGGAATGGAATGGCAAACTCTGCAACCCATCTGTCGTCATAGTTTGTTACAGCTGATCTCCATTTGATATCCCAGTTAAGATTCACTGTTCCACCGTTAGCCTGCTGCCCGTCCCACTGAGCTCCTGCAGGGGAAACTCCGAATGAGAAACCGTTTGTCTGATCATTATATGTATCGATAAAGACCAGGAAATTGTCATTTTTTCCAAACGAAAAGTCTCTTCTTAATGATTCAACAGGCCGTTTTCCTGGTGTCGGATCATAACATATAATTGCCATATACAAAGTTGTTTCATTATATGCTACTCTCACTTCTGTCTGTGCAGCGGCATATCCCGTATCGGTTGGGAGAACCCTCTGGAAATTTTTGGCGACATCGGTTGTCATCCAGACAGGTTCATCAATTATACCATCAATATTAATATGGTCAGTTATCCTGGATATATTAATGCGGTACTTATCCCTGTTGATACCTTTTGGATTATCAGAGGATAATGTTTTGGCAGACAGCATTGTAGCGGCAAGAAGAAGTAGGAGATACCTGTTTTTCATAAGATTTTAATCAGGCCACAAGATATAAAAAATGAGTTATGATATTATTTGAGAGAATCTTAAAGAAACTTAAAATATATGAAAATCAGGAGGCAACCGGCAACCGGCAACAGGCAACAGGCAAAAGGCAGCTCAATGTTATAAATTAAATACCGGTATTTCCGATTTTACTTGTTAATGAATTATACTCTTTATAACTTTACCTGTTGATTTAATATTAAAAATAGCGCAATGGGAAATTTTGGACTTACAGAGATAATACTTATTCTGCTGGTTGTTGTACTACTTTTCGGAGGAAGAAAAATACCTGAACTGATGAAGGGTATAGGACAGGGGATGAAGGAATTCAAAAAGGCATCACGAGTTGAAGATGATTCCGATAAGATGAGTGCAGAGCCAAAGTCTGAGGACAAGAAAGAAAAGTAATCTTAAATCTTATAGCCCCGGATTCACCAGGGCATGATTTGTAATTATTCTGATCTCTTAGTCGGTTACCAGATATTTCGGAGCCTTTCTGTGATTTGTTCCTTGTTCGTAGCTATATGCTATTTCGATAAGAACTGGCTCGCTCCATGCTCTTCCAAAAAATGTGACCCCTACGGGAAGATTTTCTATGAACCCCATCGGAACTGTAATAGCAGGGTATCCTGCAACTGCAGCTAATGAGGAGCTGCCACCCACAAAATGATCACCAAGCACGAGGTCAGTTTTCCATGCAGGGGAGCCTGTAGGTGCCATTATTGCATCGAGTTTATTATCATTCATAACCTTGTCGATACCATTCTCCCTGGTTGCTTTCAGCATTTTTGAGAGTGCATTTTTATATTCAGGTGAGTTAAGGTCTCCTTTTTTATCAGCCATTTCAAGCAAATCCTGATCAAAATACCTTAATTCGGTTGTATCTTTCCTGTTGAATTCGATTAATTCGGTAACATTTTTTATGGGGGCATCCTCACCCAGGCTCGCAAAATATTTATTTAAACCATCTTTAAATTCATATAACATCACCTCAAAAGATGCATTCCCGTATCTTGATTCTTCAGGCATCTCGATTTCAACTACATCTGCTCCATTTGCCCTGAGCCATCTTACTGATTCATTCATAAGTGTATCGACCCTGTCGGAGAAGCCCATAGATTTTACAAGTAATCCAATTCTCTTGCCACTTACTCCATCCGGTTTAAGGTATTGTGCATATCCGTTCTCCGAGAGAAATCTCCCGGCAGAAGATAGTGTTTTTGAATCGGAAGTGTCGATACCGGTCATTGAACCAAGAGAAATTGCAGCATCTTCAACGGTTCTGCACATGGGACCCGGGGTATCCTGCGTAAATGATATGGGGATTATCCCTGACCTGCTTAAGAGGCCAACAGTAGGCTTTATTCCAACAATACCGTTGTTATTTGAAGGACAAACAATAGACCCGTTGGTTTCAGTACCTATTGCGATCATACAGAGGTTGGCAGACACAGCCACTCCTGAACCTGAACTCGATCCGCAGGGATTTCTGTCGAGGATATAGGGATTCTTCGTCTGACCACCTATGCCACTCCATCCGCTCGATGATACTTCAGCCCTGAAGTTGGCCCATTCACTCAGGTTGGCCTTGCCAAGAATTACAGCCCCTGCTTCGCGCAATTTCCTGGCAATAAAGCTATCCTTATCTGGGTATGAATTTCTGAGTACCGTAGCACCCGCGGTCGCAGGCATTTTGTCATGGGTATCTATATTGTCTTTAAGGATAACCGGTACTCCATGCATCGGCCCCCTTGATTTCCCTTCGTTCAGTTCCCTGTCAAGTTCTTCAGCTATCGTAATTGCATCAGGATTTACGATTATTATTGAATTGAGTTCAGGTCCGTTATCGTCGAGTTCATGTATACGATCGATGTATGTCTGAACTACTTCAGCAATAGTATACTTGCCGCTTTCGTAGCCCTTCTGCAGATCCTTAATGGTCATCTCCTCAATCCATAAGGTGTTTGACAAATTTTTGTTGCCGTTTTCCCCTGGAGAATTACACGAAATAAGGGCACCGGCAGCAAAAAGAGAAAATAAAATGAGTATGTTCAGATAATTCTTCATGATATGTCTTGATTATAAAATTAAAATCTGCGCAGTAATGTGGTGCATATTTAATAAAATTATAATTAATAAACTGATTTGAATATATTTGTTTTGATAAAATAATATTATGAAGAAGATATATTCACGACTGGCTGCTGATTTACAAAACCAGTCTCTGGCACTGGCAACAGTTGTTAAAACAGAAGGCTCAACACCTCAGAAGCCAGGCAGTTCAGCTCTGTTTTCGGAGAAGGGTCTGCTGAACGGTACGGTTGGTGGAGGAGTAGTAGAGGGAAGGGTTCAGGCTTCAGCATCTGAAGCTATAAGATCAAAAAAATCAAAATATATTACCTATGATCTTTACAACGATATATCAAACCAGGAGGAGGCAATATGTGGAGGTCAAATAACAGTTCTTATTGATGCAAATCCCGCAGACAGTATTTCAGCTTTCATTCAGCTAAGAGATTCGATTGAACAACGGGTCCCTGGGGTTCTTGTGACTATGGTAGAAGCCTCCGGTGAAGAATCCATTATGATAAACCGCTACTGGATATCTGGTAATGTAATTCCTGACATACGTTCAGAATTTATGGAGAAGCTATGGCCGGTTGTTCAGCAACAGATTAAAGGTGGTAACAGCTACGATTTCAGGGAGATGATTATATCACTACCTGATGAAAAGCAGGATTTTCAATTTCTGCTTGAACCAGTTTTTCCTCCAGAACACCTTGTAATTGCCGGGGCTGGCCATATCGGAAGAGCACTGGCACATCTTGGCAATCTGCTGGGATTTGATGTGACTGTTATTGATGACAGGAAAGAATATGCTAACTATTCTAATATTCCCGATGCCGATCATATAATCGTGAAGGATATCGGTGCGGCTTTAGATGAGATGAAAAAAGGTGATGACACTTATATTGTTATTGTCACAAGAGGCCATAAGGACGACGCGGAGGCATTGAAATCCTGCATTGGATCAGGGCTCGCTTATCTCGGTATGATAGGCAGCAGAAGAAAGGTTGCTGCCATGAAACATGAGTTCATCGAGAAAGGTTATGCTACAACTGAACAGTGGAATAATATTTATGCTCCGATTGGAATTGAGATTGGATCACAGACAGTTGAAGAGATAGCTGTAAGTATAGCGGCTCAGCTTATAAAGGTAAGGAGTGAGGGTAGGTAGTAGGTAATCGGTTCCCGATAGCTATCGGGACGGTAATCAGTAATCGGTAATCGGTAAAAGAATAGTTAGATATGCCTGGAATTTGCGCAATAATACTGGCGGCAGGTGAATCAAAGCGTATGGGATCGCCCAAGATGCTGCTGGATTTTGGCGGATACACTATGATTGAGACTGTTATAAGAAATGTCAGGGCATCCTCAGTTGATGATATTATTGTTGTACTAGGTGCATACAGGGATGAAATTCAGAAAATTGTTGACAAAACCGGAACAAAGAGTTGTTATAATGATCGGTACAAGGATGGAATGCTTTCATCTGTACAGTGCGGATTCAGGAATATTCCGGAAGGAACCATTGCAGTAATGGTTTTTCAGGGCGACCAGCCATTTATCACTTCCGGGGTATCTGATGCTGTAATAAGCGAATTTAAAAAAGCGGGGAAAGGAATAATAATGCCTGTTTACAATGGAAAGAGGGGCCATCCGCTACTTATAAGCCGAAAGTATTTTGATGAAGTGGGAAAACTTGATCATCAGCGGGGACTGCGATCCCTTTCTGATATTTTTTCTGAAGATGTTGAAGAAGTTTCAGTTAAGGAAGCAGGAATTCTCAGAGATTTTGATACATTTGATCAATATAAAAAGGTAATCAATCAAATTTAGCAGATATGGAAGAAACAATCAGTTTTCAGTTAAACGGGAAACAAACAGAATTAAAGATTGATCCCACGCAGACTCTGCTCTGGGTTCTGCGGAATAATCTTGGATTGACGGGTACCAAGTTCGGCTGCGGAATTGGTTTCTGCGGATCATGCACTGTCCTTATTGACAATGAAGCTGTGAGGTCCTGTTCAATACCTGTTGGTGAAGTTAAAGGCAAAAGTGTCGTTACAATTGAAGGACTTGAGAAAAATGGGGAACTGCATCCTGTACAAAAGGCTTTTGTAGAACATGACGCATTGCAATGCGGCTTTTGTACTCCGGGAATGATAATGAATGCTGCAGGGCTGATTAATAAAAATCCTGACATTACCCGGGCAGAAATAGTTGCAGGTATGGAAGATAATCTGTGTCGCTGTGGAGCCCATATTCATATTGTAGATGCCGTTGAGGCTGCAGCAAAAGAAATGAAAGGAGGGAACTAGCCATGAAAAATGAAAAGACAAAGATTCAGGTTGCTGAAAAGAGCAACGGTCGTCGCGGAATGGAAAGACGTGATTTTTTCAAACTTGTTGGAGGAGGTGTTGTAATATTCTTCCTTCCTCGTTGTGCAGGAGATACACTACCTCCGGCAGAACCTGGAAAAAGGTCGCTACCAAAAGACTATAACGCATTTCTAAGAATAGACGAAAATGGAACAGTGAGCTGTCTGACAGGTAAAATTGAAATGGGACAGGGGATAATTATGTCGCTGGTTCAGATAATTGCTGATGACCTGAATGTTCCGATGGAAAAAATAAAAATGGTAATGGGTGACACGGAGCTCTGTCCATGGGATGGCGGTACATGGGGTTCTCTGACAATAAGATCATTTGCCCCAAATATGCGGAGAGCTGCTGCCGAAGCAAAGGGTGTTCTTCTTGAGCTGGCATCTAATAAGCTTAAAGTGCCTGTTACACAGCTGACAGTAGTCGACGGTGTAATCTCAGATCCCAATAATCCTTCAAAATCAATTACTTATGGTGAACTGGCTAAAGGGAAGAAGATAGATAAGTATCTGGATGTCAAACCGGAAGTTGAGGATTACACAAAATTCACCTTTATCGGAAAATCATTCAAGCGTAATGATTCCAGGATTAAAGTCACTGGTCAGGCAAAGTATACCGGCGACATGAAAGTACCAGGAATGGTTTTCGCAAGGATTGTGAGGCCGAAATCGTTAAGTGGCAAGCTGACTTCAGTTGATTATTCCGAAGCTGAAAAAGTTCCCGGAACAACTGTAGTCAGGGATGGCGAACTTGTAGGCGTTTTACATGAGAATTTTGTAATTGCAGGCAGAGCACTAGAAAAGGTAAAAGCTGAATATTCGTATGATGAGATAAACGTTGACAATAAGACAATATTTGAATCGATGATCAAGGCTGATTCCACTGCTGATGTTGAAACTTCTGCAGGGGACCTGGAAGCCGGTTTTAAATTATGTGACAAGGTTGTTGAAACAGAGATTCATGATCCTTTCCTTGCTCATGCTTTTATCGAAACACATTCTGCACTGGCACAGTTTGAGAAAGACAAGCTAACTGTCTGGGCATCAAGCCAGACTCCTTATCCTCTTCAGGATGAACTTGCCCGGCATTTCTCAATGACCCTTGACAAGGTAAGGGTTATCGTTCCTTTCGTGGGAGGTGGTTTTGGCGGCAAGAGTAAGAACCAGCAGGCTATGGAAGCAGCCCGACTGGCTAAAGCAAGCGGGAAACCGGTGATGGTTATCTGGACTCGTGAAGAAGAATTCATGTATGATAACTTTCATACAGCCGGCGTGCTTAAGATAAAGTCAGGTGTTGATAAATCAGGACTGATAAAGGCCTGGGACTATCATGCATATTATTGTGGAACAAGAGGTGCGGAAATACTTTACGATATTCCGAATCACAAAATTACCAGTCACGATCAGAAGCAGGGTCAGCCACAGGTTCATATCCTCGATACAGGTCCATGGAGAGCACCTAATAACAATACAAATACACTCGGCAGGGAACTGCAAATTGACAGACTTGCTGCTGCAGCAAAAATGGATCCTGTGGATTTCCGCTTGAAGAACCTTAAGGATCAGAGGGCAATAGATGTCCTTAAAGCTGCAGTTGATCTATTTGGATATGTGCCTGCTAAAAAGTATCCCTCCGGAAGAGGAATAGGCATCGCTCTCGGGACTGATGTTGGTACACTTGTTGCAGAGATTGCTGAAGTAGAGGTGGACAGGAAAACTGGTAAGGTAAAGGTCAGGAGAGTTGTTTGTGCTCAGGATATGGGATTATGTGTAAATCCTCATGGAGCTACAATGCAGCTGGAAGGTTGTATTACGATGGCACTTGGGTATACATTCTCAGAGGAGATACGGTTTGAGGGCGGAAATGTTATTGACCGTAACTACGATACTTACGAACTGCCAAGATTTTCATGGGTACCTAAGATAGAATCTGTGATACTTGACAGGAAAGACCAGCCACCTCATGGAGGTGGAGAACCTGCTATTATTGCAGTGGGTGCTGTTATAGGTAATGCAATATTTGATGCAACCGGAGCAAGATTGTTCCAGATGCCATATACACCTGAACGGGTGCTGGAAGCTCTGAAGAAAGGCTAAGGGCGCACGACGCAAGGCGTAGGACACAAGGCCTGATGTAAAAACCACCTACAGCAGGAGAAAAGTAAAAGGCGAGAGTAATAAGTTCTCGCCTTTTATCTTTTTGCCCTGCGCCTTGCTAAAACAGATACTTCTTCAGCAGTTCGATCCCCTTCTTTATCTCCTCCCTGCCGCTGGATTCAATTCCATACCATCCGCGATATCCTGAATCTTTTGCCAGCTTAATCATTTTTGCTGTCAGCTCCTCTGTTGGCTGGTTGCGATATGACATTCCTCCGGAATATGGAAGCATCTTTTTAAGGTAATCAACATTGTCGAAATTATCTGCAGGGCGACGCCAGTCAGGATAAGCACCAAAGTAAAGGTTATCGACCTCCTTGAAGAGTGATACCATCCAGTCGGCATCATTTGAAACGCCCCCGTGATTCTCAATAAGCACACTTATCTTTGCCGGCACTGCATATTCGAGAAGCATATTGTAACTGTCTGAAGCCCATTTAAGAGCTTCTTTTTTATCGACATTTTCAGGTCCCCTGCAGTTGGTTCTTATTGCTTTGCATCCGAGGTATGCTGCAGCATCTATCCATTTCCTGTGGTTGATATCAAATTGCCGGCGTTCCTTTTTCGTTGCACCGCATCCGTCACCTTCGTCATCGACCATTATCAGTACCATTGTAACACCATTATCATCGGCACTTTTAATAAGCTTTTTCAGATACCCTTCAGTTGTAACTTCAAAAAGAGTATTGACGAATTCAATTCCGTTCAGACCAAAATCATTCCTGGCCACCTTTGCAAAATCGAGTGTTTTCCATTTTCCTGATTTAACTTCATCAACGAGTGCCCATTGTGCAAGAGAAATGTCATCTTTGATAAGCCTTGGTGTTCCGCTAAAAAGCTCTGATCCAAATGCTGAAGGAGCAATAGCAGCTGCAGCTCCTGCAGCCACAGATTTTTCAATAAAGTTTCTTCTTGATATGTTATTCATAATCAATTATATATTAAATTTTTAATTAATATAGGACCCGGTTAATTACATCTCCCAGCCCTTGCGGTATTCCCTTACCAGATATTTGTTTGCTTCAGGAAGGTTTGTGATCTTCATTGCTGACGAATCGTATTCAACTTTTTTACCAGCCCTGAGTGCCACGCCTCCCAGGAGAATTGTCTCAGTGACCGGACCAGCATAGATGAAGCTTCCCGGTGACTGGGTATTGTTTTTAAAGGAATCAATCCATACATCATTGCTGTTTCTTCTTTCCTGGGTCTCTTTTTCCGAAGGTGTTACCTTACCACCTGCTATAAGAACAGGATCTTCACCACGGAATCCGGCAATGATCTTGCCTTTGTCACCAACAAACATCATTCCTTCTCTTTCAAGTGTTTTTCCTGCTGCTTCCCACTCCTCAGGATTAACTGGTCTTATTCCGCCATCCCACCAAATGAGATCGAAAGCAGGCAGGGATGCCTGGGCTTTAAATTTGAATCTGACAACACATGACAGAGGAAATGCAACATCATTTTTTACCTCCGTTGACACGTTATTTACAATTGTGCGGGTTGTTGTGGCATATGATTCGGCACTGTAGGCAGGGGTATTGATTCCAAGTGTGAGGAACATGGGAAACAGGCTGTAGTGTCCCATATCTGCAATACTGCCAGCTCCAAAATCATACCATCCCCTGAAGACATTGTGAGTATAGTTTGGATGATAAGGACGATCGGGAACCGGTCCCAGCCAGAGCGCCCAGTTAAAATCTTTCGGAACAGGAACAGTTTCTGTGGGATTTGCCTGCCACTGAGGCCATACAGGCCTGTTCGACCAGTTATGTATCTCTTTAAGGGTTCCAATAGCACCATCAGCCAGCCATTTCTTAATTACATCATAGCCCGGTCTCTTACTCCAGGCAAGAAGATGTGTACTCAGCCCTGATTTTTTAGCTGTATCTATTGTAAGTCTTGCCTCATACATCCTGTTTGCAATGGGCTTATGTGTAACTACATGCTTGCCTTTTTTCATTGAAGCAACTGCTACTGGTGCATGAAGATGGTCAGGGGTCATGATCTTTACGGCATTAATATCTTTCTCTTTTTCAAGAAGTTCCCTGTAGTCTTCATATGAGGCGCACTTATAGCTGCCTGTTCCTTTTTGTTTCGAATAATATTTCTGGATCAGTTCCTGTCCGATATCCCTGCCTCCAGGAATACCTTTATACGATTCTCCCCATGAATTGTCACCAAGAACTTTCCTGATGCTGTCACGGATTCCGTATGGTGACCAGTCAATATAATCAGTGGTCATCTTATTAGGGTCGGCTACGGCAACAATTTGTACAGCGGGATTTTCAAGCAGGGGAACCATTTCCCTCAGGCCCTGTGTTCCACATCCTATATAAGCGATAGCCAGTTTGTCACTTGGGGCTACATATCCAGGCCCTCCAATAACCTGCCTTGGAACAACTGTAAAAGCTAGAGAAGCAGCAGTGGCTGTTCCCATAAATTCACGACGGTTGAGTTTTACTGATTTTCCCATATTTTACGGATTTTAATTAAATTATGACTGAAGAGCAAATTTTTAAATTACTGTATATCATGTACTCAAATTTAGTAATTCGCTGATTTACCGGATGCATTTTTCTTCCTATTTTTTTCTTAAAGTATAATTTAATGATTTTTAACACTTTTTAACCGTGGAAGCTTACATATATTCAGCGATTGATACATTTTTTCTATATTTATGCATTCTAATTATGTTAAGCCATGAAGATAAAACCTGGAAAGATAAGAGAGTGGATGGAGCTTCATAAGATACATCCCGGTTTCTTGTTTATAATAATGGGTATTGTTTCAACGATCTGGTTTCTTATAAGGGTGATACCCAAACCTTCGAGAGCGGCCTACCCATGTATGAGAGTAGCAGCACCGATGATGTCAGGTTTTGTGATTTATCTGATTTCAATAGGTGGAGCTGCTCTTGCTTTCAGGAAAGCCAGAACCAGTTTAATGAATAAAAAATACCTGTTTGCAGGTGTACTTCTTGTCGGGATGCTTTTTTTCATGGCTATGTCGCTTA
>CAYLYN010000087.1:0-16354 GCA_964387565.1 uncultured Rikenellaceae bacterium
ATCACGAAACTGTTACAGAAAAGAAAAATAATTATGAAAAAAAGATCTCTGTTATCATTATTGATATTATTTGCAATTATGATAATATCAATGGTTTACTGTAAAAAAACAGGAACCAATACAAAACAGTCATACACTTTTGAGATTCCTCCCGGTTATCTTGAGCAGGCTCCTGATATTCCCTCTTTCTGGGTATCAGAATATAAAGAAGTATATGCTTTTCTGGATAAAACAGTAAAAAAAGGTCAGGTTGAGGTTATTGGTACCTCTGCAGGAGGCAGGGAGATTAGAGCGGTTATGTATGGCACACCACGCCAGGGAAAGGGAACAACAACATTCTCAGGTTCACTCGGATTCGGTGATGTAAGGGCATACCGCGGACCCGATCACGACAAAACCGTATATATGGGAATGGCAGCGGTTCATGGTGGCGAATTTGAAGGAATTGTGGGGATGGTAAATCTTATTTCAGTTCTCGAAACAGGTAAAGACCTTCGCGGAAAAGAGTGGCCACTGATCAATGAGACAGCTTCAAAAATTGACAGGCTCATACTCATCCCGGTTACCAATCCTGATGGAAGGGAACGTATCCCTCTCAGGATGGAGCTCTACCGTGATACCGATTTTACAGTTGCAGAGTATCTTAATACTGGAGGAAATGCAGAAGGTAAAATTACAGGATGGCCACAGATAAAGGAGTTTATCCCAATGGACTTCTCAAAACCTGGTTTCCCTGGCGGCTACCCCAATGATGCCGGTGTTAATATTCAGCATGATGATTTCCTCGGTAACATCCAGCCTGAGACCCAGGCTCTGTTTGACCTTACAGAAAGAGAGAAACCTGACCTGATAATAAATATGCATACAGGTGCTGTATTTATGCTTATGCACAGACCATTGGGCGAACCTGCACTGCTTCCATTCTTTGATACACTTTTCAGCTATGTTCACTCTGAACTCGCGGTTAAAGGACTTCAATATACGAATGATCCTGAAATAGAGGGTAATTCATCACGCACAGCAACAAGCACCTATAACCTCGACGGGGCCCTGAATTACCATTGCGGTGCTTTGAGTGTGGTTGTAGAGTCGCCAAGTCATTCATTCTCTGGTAACAGGCTGACGCAGGAGAGAAAGATAGAATCTCCCGATAATCTTCTTGACGCCCAGCTTACCTGTCATCAGCAGGCAATGATCTTCCTTGCAGAAACCGGTGGCAGATCCAAATGGCTGCCTGGCAGGAAGAGATAATTTTAAAATAATTGACCACTGAGTTTCACATGGTAATACAGAGTAAAACACGGAGTTAAAAACAGTGCAACTCAGTGTAAACCCCGTGAAACTTCGTGGTAAAAAAATATTATTTAAAACATGTACAATGAAGAAGAATTTGTTTTTTCTTTCAGTAGTGATCCTGACTTCATGTCAGGATAGTTCATACGATAAGATCCGTAACTATCTTGATAATATAGAGATAGTTGATACCCATGAACATATTCAGAATCCTGGTGATTCCTCACAGTTTCTTCTTTTAAATAAAGTATCCTATTTCCCTTCTGATATGGCTTCAGCAGGAGCTCCTTCTTTCAATGATTTATTAAAAGAAGGATTCAATGATGAAAAGCTCTGGGATCAGTTTGGGAAATACTATAATTATTCCCGGGCAACAAGTTATCATGAGCAGTTTATGAATACACTCCGTATCCTCTATGACTACAATAAACCATATCTTGTTAAGGAGGATGTCAAACCTTTATACGAAAGAATGCTTGCCAATAATTACCGTAATTATGATGAATGGTTTGCCAATGTCTATAAAACCGGAAAGTTCAAAACCATGATACTCGATCAGTACTGGAATCATTTTAATCCTTACGTTGATACAACTTACTTCAAGCTTGTTTGCAATATAAATTCCATTGTTATGCTGGTTGGAGAAGCAGCTGAAAATAAAAAGGTGACATCCGGGAAACGACTGTCTGAATTGCTGAACAGGCAGGAGGTAACTGCAGCCAGCCTTGATGAATATCTTTCTGTTGTTAATTCGGTGTTGAGTATCTTCAAAAATGCAGGTGCGGTATGTATCAAGAATACACTGGCTTACAGCAGGACTATCTATTTTGAAGACGTTTCGTATGATGAGGCTTCCGCTCTTTATGAGAAACAGGGTGAACTTGATAGGGCTGATAAAAAGAAACTTGAGGATTTTGTCTTCCATCATATTATTCAGCAATCAGTAAAGCTTGATATGCCCATTCAGATTCATACAGGATACCTTGCAGGTAATAACAGCCGTCTTGATAACGGCCAGCCAATGAAGCTTCTTAACCTTTTCCTGAAATATCCGAAAGCAAGGTTCAGCCTCTTTCATGGCGGTTATCCCTGGACAGGTGATTTTGTGGCAATCGGTAAGAATTTCACAAACGTATATCTCGACCTTGTCTGGCTTCCGCAGATATCAAAGACTGAAGCTATCAGAACTCTGCATGAAATGCTTGATGCAGTACCATATAACAAAATAATGTGGGGCGGCGATGTCTCATGGATCGATGACAGTATAGGTTCCCTTGAGCTGGCTAAAGAGGTGGTTGCAACTGTCCTTGCTGAAAGAGTTGACAGAGGCTGGATGACTGAAGAAATGGCTATTGAAATTGCAGGAAGGATTTTCAGGGATAATGCTATTGAATTTTTCGAACTATAAGAACATCTTTTAACTAAATAATATTGTAATAATGAAAACACTTAAATCAAACATCTTCAGACTGGCATTAACTATCATCATTGCCTTCGCTTTTATTGCAACAGCATTTTCCCAGCCCCTTTGGACTGCTGCAAACAGGAATAAGGATGTTCTCAGGATATCGACCCTGTTTACTGCCCAGGATTGCCGTGATAAGATTAATACCACCGAAGGTCTTGAAGCAGCAGTGAAATGGTGTAAGGAAACAGGACTCACAAGAGTATTTATTGAAACTTTCCGTGGAGGATACTATGCTGAAAAAGAGACTCTTATTAAGGCCAGAGATCGCTTCAAAAAAGAAGGATTTGATGTTGCAGGCTGTGTGACAACAGTTAATGTAGGAAAGAATGGAATAGGCGGATGGGGTGCCACGCCCTGTTATGTTGACGATAGAACTGTTAAGGAGATGGAGAAGATCTTCGAATATACTGCCTCAATATTCGATCTGATTATGATAGATGATTTTCTTTTCACTGAGTGCACCTGTGAAGACTGCATTGCTGCAAAAGGAGACCTGACATGGGGCAAGTTCCGAAGCGATCTTCTTGTAAAATTCAGCAATGATCATATTATTAAACCTGCAAAAAGCGTTAATCCCAAAGCCGAGATCATAATAAAATACCCGTTATGGTACGATTTCTTCCAGGATCGTGGTTATGGGGTTGTAAGAGAAAGCAAGGACTATGATTACACATGGGTAGGAACAGAGACACGCGACTACAATTACGACATAAAGCCAGGTGGAACAGTTCAGTATAATGCATTTTTTATAATGAGATGGCTTGACGGCATTAGCGAAGGCAAAGCTGGCGGTGGATGGATAGATGCCCTGGGGACTTCACCTAAATTCTATGTTGAACAGGCCCGTCAGACAGTTCTTGGAAACGGAAAGGAAATAATGCTTTTCCATTATGGCAGTCTGCAGACAAATACAAATAAGTATGACGGATGGGAAGGTACGCCGATAGCCAATGTTGATGCATTTAAAAGAGAACTCCCGCTTCTTTTTGACCTGGCATGGATGATTAAGGATAAACCGCTTAAGGGTGTATACCTTCCAAAACTCCCGAACAGTGAGCCAATTAAGGAAAATTATATCTTCAGCTTCCTTGGAATGCTTGGCTTGCCTCTTATCCCGGGTCATGAACTGACAAGTAAGGATCCGTCAGTGATCTACACAACACATGCTCTGAAGGACCCTGCCTTTTCCTCTAAACTTTCCAATATTCTGCTAACCGGGAAACAGGTTGTTATTACAGAGGAACTGGCGAAGCGATTAACAGATCAGAAACTTCTTGAAAATAAAAACATCATGGTGTTCAAATCCGGCGATGATCCAAAGAAATTCCTGAAGATGACAAAGGAAGAGATACAACCGTTGCGTGACAGGCTTCTGGCTCCACTGGGTATGAAATTCGATGCGCCTGTTAAAGTGAGTGTTTACCTGGTTGGTGACAATCTCATGATTCTGGAAAATTTCAATGATGAACCGGTGGATGCAACTTTTGAACTTCCGAAGCTTGCTTCAGCGACTTCAAAGCTTACTATACCGGCTGATGGAAAATCACAGGTAACTAAATCAGGTAATGCCATTACTGTTAAGGGATTAACACCACGGACCCTGGTTGCAATTGAATATAAATAACGGGTTGAGCTTCGTAAAATGAATTAAAACTAACTGATTGCATTGATAAAATGAGTCTCGTTAGAAAGCTGTTATCTTGTTTGTTGCTGATACTGCCGGCAGCAATGACCGCCCAGGTGCTTCCTGCTGCCGCTAAGAATCAGGTTATCATTACATGGGAAGAAATGAATTATGGCATGTTTATTCATTTCAACATGAATACATATGCAGGTGCTGAGTATGATAATGGTAAGATGCCTGTTGAGAGCTTCAATCCCTCAAATCTTGATGTTGATCAATGGATCCGTACTGCCAGCGATGCCGGTATGAAATATGCAGTTCTGACTGCAAAGCATACCGGGGGATTCTGTCTGTGGGACAGCAAAGTAGTCTGGAAGGGGAAAGAATACGACTATGATATATCATCTTCCCCGGTTAAAACAGATATAGTATCCCTTTTCATGGAAAGTTGCAGTAAATATGATATTAAACCTGCTCTCTATTATTGTTTATGGGATGATCATAACGAACCTGTATCATCAAAAGAGGAGTACTTTCAACTCGTAAAAGGGCATATTACAGAGCTGGTTACCGGTTACAAAGGACTGGTTGAGATATGGATAGATATTCCTTCAAGAATAAATCCTGACCAGAGGACAGAGTTATACAACATTGTCAAAAGGCATCAGCCACATTGCCTGGTAACATGCAATAATGGATTCACCGATGGTTCGGTGCTTTCAAATTTTCTGGCAGATATTACCAACGGTGAAAGAACTCTGCCTCCTGAAACGGGGCATAATCCGTTAATGGAGATCAACGGAAAGAAATTTTATATCCCAATGGAAGTCTGCCAGACAATAAATCAGAATTGGTTCTGGTTGCCCGGTGATGTAACAAAATCTGTAAGAACTCTATATTACTGGTACAGCCAATCTATTAAGCGGGGGGCAAATTTTCTCCTTGATGTTCCGCCTGATCTTACCGGACAAATACCTGACGGTCTGGTAAAAAGACTAATGGAACTGAAAGAGGTGATTGATAATCCAGATAAGTTATTACCACTTCAGACTCTTACCGGTTACAAACCTGTTGAAGCATCATCATTATTCAACAGAAGAGTTGAATATCTCCCTGATTTTGCTGTTGATGAAGATCCGAATACAAGATGGCTGGCCAGTACCGACGATGCTATGCCAGCACTCACTGTGGACCTTGGGAAACCGATGGTATTCAATACTGTAAGAATTTCTGAACCATATGTACCGCATATCAGGTCATTTAAAGTTCAGTATCTTGACCGCGGAGAATGGAAGACCATTATTGAAGGAGACAATATCGGAAGTGAATTCATGAAACAATTTCCACCTGTTGAAGCAGCGATGATCCGTATCATTGTGACAAAATTCATTACCGGCAGAAATCAGTTTAATGTACTGTCATTCCCGGGAGAACTACCTCCTCTTGAAGGTGTTACTCTTTCTGAATTTCAAGTTTTGAATGTAAAATAGGATTATAGTTTTTGTCCGTTAATTAGAATTGAAAAATAAGACGCATGGGCACATATATAAAATATTTGATCCTCATATTAATTTTTACTACACAAACCGGGTGGTCGCAAAAGGAGATCCCGGTTAATTATGTACTGCCTTACCAGTACAAATTGTCAGAGGGAAAATACCTGGTAAAAGCCTGGCTCGATTTACCTGACAAAGGCAGGGAATTGGATATATTACTAAATGGTAACCAGGTTCAGTATACACTTACAGATTCGGGCAATGCAGAACTTTTTCTTCCCCTTTCCGGTAATACGGGAGAACTGATAATAACTTCAGACAATAAGAAAGTTCTTGCGAAACAGACATTCAAACCACTGATTTCTTCCGACTGGGGCTACTTTGGTAAAGGCACAATTCATATTATCTGCTCATCACACCAGGACATAGCATGGATGAATACTCCCGATTCATGCCGCGAGGAAAGGATACATGATATAATAATTCCTGCCCTCGACCAGATAGATAAAAATCCTGATTTCAGGTTTGAGATGGAACAGACACTCAACCTTATGGAGGTTCTGGATGCTGTTCCGTCGGAGAAACAGAGAATTATCAATGCCTATAAAAACGGGCAATTCACCTGGGGTGCTACCTTAAACCAGCCTTATGAGGGCCTTGAATCAGGAGAGCAGCTTGTCAGACAGACCTATCTTGGCAGGAAATGGATAAAAGAAAACCTTCCGGGGATGGATGCTTTCGCAGCTTATAATATTGATGTACCCGGACGAACACTTCAAATGCCACAGATTCTTGATAAATCAGGAATTAAGTTCCTGGTTATAAGTCGTATGAAAGAGGGTTTTTATAACTGGTATAGTCCCGATGGTTCTAAAATTCTGACATACAGCCCTGGCAATTACGGCTGGGCTCTTCTTGTTTACCAGTACTTTGAAGGTGATGTTATAACTTCTTTTCAGAAGCTGAATAAAGTACTGAAAAACTGGGATGAATACTATGCAAAACATAATCTGCCTCCTCATTATGCTGTGGTTATAAGTACTGATGCCGGAGGTCCTAAAGATTATACTCCAATAATAAACGAATGGAATGCAATTGCCAGGAACTCCGGTTATCAGGTTCCTGTGCTGCGTCACTCTACAGCTGAGGACTTTCTGCATGAAATAGATGTTCCTCTGGCAAAATTCGATTCCATATCAGGCGAACGCCCGGATCTCTGGCTCTATATTCACGGACCGGCACATTACCAGGCTATAGAAGCCAAAAAATCAGCTGCTGTTTCTCTTCCGGCAGCAGAAATGTTCAGTACCGTCAATGCAATTGTAAGATCAGATATGAAATCCTATCCTGCAAAGGAACTTACAGACGGATGGTATAATTCAATATACCCCGATCATGGCTGGGGAGGAAAGAACGGGGAGATAACCGACAGTATTTTCAGGGCATCACTTGAAGCTGGAAACAAGACAGGCGAAAAGATCCTGGCAGGTTCACTTAAAGCTCTTTCAGGTTCAATCAATGCATCGAAACCGGGTTCAGTGGTAGTTTTTAATGACCTTTCATGGAAACGCGATGGAATTGTTTTTGTTGATATTTCAGACAAGAAGGGCATTGACTGGATTGTTACAGATGCTGAAGGGAAAGCAGTGCCCTCATCTGTATATGTAAATAGTTCAAAGCATTACATAACATTCATGGCAGGGAACATCCCGTCAATCGGGTACAAAACATACTACCTTAAAAAGGGAACAGGTGAAGCAAAAAGTGATGTCATGGCAGGAAATAACTTCTGTGAGAATAAATATTTCAGGATTGAATTTGGTCCGGGAGGGATTACCGGCCTCTATGACAAGAAACTGAAAAAAGAGTTACTGAATACAACCAAATATGCCGGAGGCGATCTACTTCATTTTGGCTATAATGGTAACGGAGCAGGTGAGTTTGTAAGGATAACTCCGGTGAATTATGAAGGTTATGAATCGCTCTCGATGAAAGAACAACTCTGGACCCTTAAAAGCAATACAACTGTTTCTTCAGTTTATGAATCATCTGCTATAATGAGTAATTTCACTGTAAAACAGATAATTACAGTATATCACCAGATCAAAAAGATCGACTTTGAATATCAGATCCCCGACTGGCCGGGAGTGCATAACCGCCAGATCAGAGCAGTATTTCCGCTTGCAATGAATGATGCGCAGGTTACATACGATGTCCCGATGGGTATTGTTAATGTTAATAAAGATGAACTGAACATCTCTCCCCGGGGATGGAGCTGGGAAGGGACCTACAGGCAGATGCCACGGGAGATACACCCAAGGGAAATAGAGAATTTTATTTCAGCAAGTGATGGTAGTTTTGGGATGACACTATCAACAAGTCTTGCTGTCGCTGACTGGATCGATCCCGGACGTGAATCTGTCGATTATCCTGTTCTTCAGGGTATTCTGCTTTCTTCGCACAAAAGTTGTCATTACCTCGGTAACTGGTACCATCAGAAGGGCAGCCACACATTCAGATTTACCCTCACTTCGCATGAAAGTGGCTGGGAAAATGGCTATCAGTCTGGTGTTGAGGGAAATCACCCGTTGTATCAGGTAGTAATTGATAAGCCTCAGAAAGGAAATCTGCCGTCAGAACTGAGTTTTGTTTCATTTTCGTCACCTCTTGTCAGAGTAATAGCACTGAAAAAGGATGATAAAAGCAATGATCTGATCATGAGGCTGGTAAATATGGAATCAAAGAACAAGTTTGTAAATATGAAGCTCTGGTTTCCTTCTGCTTCATTCATAAAAACAAATCTTATCGAGGAGGATGAAATGGATACCGGACAGACAGGCACGGACCTCAATATTGAACTTGGTAAAAACTCCATTGAAACATTCAGAATATCATTTTAAGTAGGCACTAGCTGGCGCGGATCTGTGATCCGTGCCTGTAATGTCCTATTTCTCGCAAAGACGCTTAGAAAACCTGTTTGTACAACGATCATATTGTGCAGTGTGCCGGAATTCTGCTGGCGCGGATTTAGCGAAGCGTAATCCGTGCCATACCATATTGTTTAGGCACCAACTATATCCCGATAGCGATCGGGACGGCGCCATCATCCATTTCAGGTGTATCGCACCGGAATATAAATTTTCATATATTTATAGATGAACAGAAATTAAAATTATCAACAAAATATTTTCTGCTATGAAGAAGAGATCCGTTACCCGCCGCCAGTTTGTTCAGACTACTGCAGCCCTTACAGGTTTGGCATTAGTTGCTGCCGAATGCAAATCTAAACCCGCTGCAGACATAACAGCAAGCTCTATTCCACGATGGAGGGGATTCAATCTGCTGGAGAAGTTTATTGCAGCCAATAGCAATGATCCTTTCAAAGAATCCGATTTTGAGATGATTGCAGAGCTTGGATTTGATTTTGTCCGCCTTCCGATGTCTTACCATTGCTGGTCCGATCCCAACGACTGGAAGAAAATGGATGAAAAAACTCTTAAAGAGATAGACCAGGCAGTTGAATTAGGGAAGCAATTTGGAGTTCATACAAACATTGCATTCCACAGGGCCCCAGGATTTTCAGTTGACAGGTCTTTTAAAGAACCTTTCAATCTCTGGCTCGATGAAGAAGCCCAGCAGGCTTTCGATTATCACTGGAGCCATTTTGCGCAGAGATATAAGGGAATCCCAAATAAGAATGTGAGCTTCAATCTTGTCAATGAACCGGGGTCTCTTGATTTCGAAAGGACCAAGCCATTGACGCCGGAGGTACATGGAAAGGTAATGCGAAGAGTGGTAAAGGCAATACGGGATGTTGATCCGAACCGACTGATATTTGCTGATGGTATGTGGTGGGGCAGAGACCCAATGCCAGACCTGGCAGATCTGAATATTGTGCAGAGTAACAGAGGCTATGAACCTTCACAGATAACACATTACCTTGCCGGGTGGGTTGATGGTGCTACTTCATGGCCGGTTCCCACCTTTCCCCTTAAACCTGAATTATCTACTGAACTGAGATATCTCAGTGATGAAATGAATCAGACTTACAAGGATAAGCTTGAGCGCTGGGGTATACCAATTGATATGGAATGGGGTAAGGAAAGGATCAGGCTGCAAATGATTGAACCATGGAAAAAGGTTCAGGCAATGGGAGTAAGTGTTCATGTTGGTGAATTCGGTGCTTACAGCAAAACGCCTCATGATGTGGTTATGGCCTGGATGCGTGAACTTATGGGTCAGTGGAAGGAAGCTGGATGGGGATGGGCAATGTGGAACTTCAGGGGTGGCTTCGGTATCCTCGACAGCGAACGTGCAGATGTTCAGTATGAGGATTTCAAAGGCCATAAACTCGACCGTAAAATGCTCGAATTGATAAAAGAGTTTTGATCTGTACAAATTGAAATAATTAATAGAAACTAAATAGGAACTTACACAGAGGAAAGCCATAGAAGACACAGAGAGCACAGAGAAGAAATAATTTATTGATTTTTCCCTCTGTGGACCTCTGTGAGTTCTCTGTGGAACTCTGTGAAACAAAATAAGTTTTTTGCTAGCGCGGATTTTAGCGAAGCGTAATCCGTGCCTTATTGTTTAGGCACCGATTACATCCCGATAGCTATCAGGACGGCGCCATCTTCAAATCCTGCTTTGCGTGATTATTTTCACGCAAAGACGCCAAGTCGCCAAGGCTATTTATATTCTACTTTTTCCTATTAAATAGAACTGCAATATAATTATTCATATATTTATTGAAAATAAAAATTACAAATATGTTTCGTAAGTATCAGATTATTATTGTTTTATTGATAATGAGTGTCCTTGATATACCAATGTTGCATGCTCAGAAAAAGCAAACCCGTACACTCTTCCCGGAATCAATCGAATGTTCAGTAAAACCCTACTACCGCTACAGGGCAGACGGTAAACCCGGACGGGAAGTTATCCTTCATTTTGCAGAAAAACAATTCTCAGGCAAAGGGACAATAATACTTGAATCAGGCAGTTTAAGTGAGACTATTCCTGTAGATGCAACTGTTGCTCTGGACAGCCTGGCAGTTATCCTGCCTGAAGGAGTCGGCGTTAATTCGGAAGCTCAGATCACAATTACTCTTACAAATGGTAAAAAGCAAATTGTAACAAATGTTACAATTCCTCCAAAGCGCCAGTGGACAGTCTATATTTATCCTCATTCACATGTTGATATTGGCTACACAAACACTCATGAAAATGTGGAACTGATACACAAGAGAAACCTGGTTTATGGCATCGATCTTGCAAAGAAGACTCAGGACTATCCAAAAGATGCGAGGTATCTTTGGAATCCGGAAGTATTATGGCCAGTTGAAAGATACCTCAGGAATGCCACTCCTGAACAAAAACTGAGTATTGTCGAAGCGGTTCAGAAAGGCTGGCTGCATCTCGATGCAGGATATGTCCACACAAATACCACAGCTGCTGCAGATGAGGAACTGTTTGAGTTTTTCCGCGAAAGTGCTGAAATGGAAAAACTTACAGGGAAAAAGATTGAAACTCTTGTGCAGGTTGATATACCGGGGATGACATGGGGTCTTGTACCTGTTGCTGCTAACCTTGGTATAAAATATTGTCTTGCAATGAATAACGGATCCGACAGGGTAGGCCTTTCAACCGATTTCAGCTTTAAACCATTCTGGTGGAAAAGTCCTGACGGAAATTCAAAAATACTTTTCTTCCAGCCTGGAAGCTATAATCCGGGAGCCGTTTACAAAGGATATCAGTACTGGCCATTGATGGCCGGACATACTGATAGTGCAACACTCCTTAAAATTGTGAAAACCGATAATCCCAGGGCTTTCTTTATTGATAAATACCTTGAAGATAAGCTTCCAATGCTGGAGAATTCTGATTATTATCCTTACGATATTTTCCTTATGACCTGGGCAATGGCTGATAATACTCCGATCGATGCTGATCTGCCCGATGCTGTAAAAAGCTGGAACGAAGATTATGCTTTTCCTCACCTTGTAATTGCCAGTGCCACACAAATGATGCAGGCATTTGAAATGAAGTATGGCAGCAATCTTCCAGTGTTTTCAGGAGACTTTACAGAGTACTGGACTGACGGTCTTGGAACTGCAGCAAAACAGACAGCGATGAACAGGGCATCAAAAGAAAGGCTGATACAGGTTGAGACCTTATGGTCGATGCTCAATCCCGATACTCCTGCACCCCGGAGCAAGATAAGTGAGGCATGGCGAAATATCATAATGGGCACTGAACATACATGGTGCTACATGGATCCTAAAAAGCAGCCAATAACAAATGACATTCTGAATGTTAAGTTCGGATTCTTTCAGAAGGGGGAGGATATAAGCAAATCTGTCCTTGAAGAGACCTTGAAAAATGTGACTCAATTGCCGTCGGCTTCAGCCGGCGGACTTAGTGAAATAGGTGTTTTAAATACTCTTTCATGGGTCCGTGGAGGTCTTGTTTATCTTTCATCCGTTCAATCGGGAAAATATAATTCTGTGGTTGATATGCAGGGTAAATATGTTCCGGCTCAGAAGCTTTCAACAGGGGAGCTTGTTTTCATGGCCAGCCAGGTTCCTCCTCTGAGTTTTAAAAAATACATTCTTAAAGAACGGAAAGTAAAAAATGTTGATGGTATTGCTTTCGGTAATGTTCTGGATAATGGAATCGTGAAAGTGGTAGTTAATAAACAGACTGGTGATATCGACAGCTTTATTAGTGACAGTTATGAGTTTGCCGGCAAAACATCAGCCACATTGATAAACAGTTACAGGTATCTGCATGGAGAGGATGATCCAGAGAAGGCAACGACAGCACAAAACGTTACAATAAAAGTCAGGGAAAATGGCCCGGTGATGGCTACATTGCAGGTTATTTCAGAGGCTGAAGGTTGCAGGAGCCTTGTACGTGAGATTACACTTATTGCAGGTCAGTCACATCTCGAAATTAAAAATGTTGTTGATAAACTTCCGGTTACCGAGAAGGAGGGAATACACTTCGGTTTCGGCTTCAATATTCCCTCACCTCAAACCAGGTTCGACATACCCTGGGGAATTGTTGAACTTGAAAAAGACCAGCTTGCTGCTGCAAACCGCAACTGGATTACTTTTCAGAGATGGCTGGATATCTCTAACGAGGAAAGGGGAGTTACTTTCTGTTCACTCGATGCTCCTATGTTCGAGAATGGTACAATGACAGCTAATATTCTTGGAGCTGCAACAAATTCGCCAAAGTGGATCCGTAAAATTGAGTCTTCTCCGACTATCTATTCCTGGGCCCTTAACAATCACTGGCACACCAACTTCCCTTTGAGCCAGGAAGGAGTTGTTTCGTTCCGGTACCGTATTCTTCCACACAACTCAAAATATGATGCTGCAAAGGCAAACAGGTTTGGTCTTGAACAGGCCCAGCCCCTTATCGCCACAAATCTAAAGAAAGGAACAGTTATTCAGCAGCCTTTTACAATTGAAGGAAGCAGCAATATTTTTATTTCCATAATTAAATCCGGTGAAGAAGGTGAACCATCAAGGATCCGGCTGCGTTCAGTTTCAGATAAGACCGAAACAGTAAAGATTGTGTGGAATAGCCGTAAGCCAAAATCTGTTACTCTGAATGGTGCTGATATGTTGAATGCAATTCAAGTGCCTGCAAAAGGATTTGTTACCCTGGATGTGATTTATTAATCCTTAGCGACCTCTGTGTAGAGTCTTTGTGACTTTGTGGTTAAAATTTTAATTACCTGATTTATAAACTCAAAGAAAAGACCTATTTTCGAAGTTGATGCATTTTCTATCTAAACCACATTAAGATGAAAAGACTTCAGTTTAATTTTAAATGTTTGTATGTCGTTCTTTTTCTGATTATAATTTCGGGCAGCTCTTTTGGTCAGTCATCTAATAAGTCTGCGAACAAAAAAAGTAATGATTATTCCTGGTTCAAAGGAGGAAATATCTATGTAATACCATCTTCCCATCAGGATATAGCCTGGATGGACAGCATCGGTGCCTGTATAGAATTTCGTGATAAAATGATGATAACACCTGTTCTGAAAAGACTGAAGGAGAATCCCGGTTTCAAATTCTCTGTTGAGGATGCACTTAGCCTCAGGGAGTACCTCGAGCGCCACCCTGATTCACATAGCGAGATATTGAAGTACACCAGGGAAGGCCGGCTGGAATGGGGCGCTACCTATAAGCAGCCCTACGAATCGATGTATGACGGAGAATCACTTATACGCCAGACCTATCTCGGCAGGAAATGGCTGAAGAAAACACTTCCCGGATGTGAATTCAGGACATACTGGAATGAAGATGTCCCGGGCAGATCATTACAAATGGCCCAGATATTGTCAAAGTCAGGCATTCCTTATATGCAGTTCAGCAGGCACCAGCCCGGCATATACCGATGGTACAGCCCTGACGGGAGTTATATTACCTGCTTCACACCGGGGCAGTACGATGAAGCCGGTATCCCTGTACGCCAGGCTGATTCAGATATTAATAAGCTTACAAAAGCCTATACTTCAATGCTTTATGAATGGAATGACTATTTTAAAATGAGAAAACTGAATCCTGAGTTCCCCTTTATCTATTCTCACGATTTTGCCACTCCTCCCGATTATGATGCATTTTTTAATGACTGGAATAAGAAATCGGTTTCGCTTGGTAAACCGGCTATCAGATATGCCACTGGAACTGAATATCTTCAAGCTGTATCAAAAGGGAATCAGGACTTTGATATTATTGAGGGTGAGCGACCCGATGTCTGGCTATATATACATGGACCCTCACATCAGAAAGCTCTTAAGGCCTCCCGTGAAGGATCAAGGCTTCTTACTGCTGCTGAGAAATTTGCTACATTCGACGCACTTCAGAAAGGCAGTTTTGCTGATTACCCTCAGGCTGAACTGACAAAAGCCTGGGAAAATGCCATCTACCCTGACCACGGGTGGGGAGGTAAGCACGGTGATCTGACAGACAGGGCATTCCGCACAGCTTATGAGACCGGAAGAGAGATCTCAGCCTCAGTTCTTGAGAAATCGATGAAGAACATTGCCTCAAGGATATTCTTCTCCGGGAAAGGGATCCCGGTTACCGTATTCAACCCACTTTCATGGGATCGTACTGATATTGTAAAATTCACAATGGATGTTGAGGGTAAGGATGATAACACATACAGACTTGTTGATGAAAAAGGTAATGAAATAGCTTATCAGATTATTGATGATCATGATATATCCGGGAAAAGGGATGAAGTTATCACCTTCCTGTTTGTTGCAAAAGATGTTCCGTCGGTAGGATACAGAACATACTATCTAGAAAAAGGAAAGCCCTCGGCTTTTATAACCACTTCAAAATCAGAGGGACCGCTTTTTGAAAACAACTTCTATAAGGCTGAATTTGCCGATGGAGGATTAAAGTCATTATTTGATAAAGAATTATCTGTTGAACTTTTAAATACCGGGAAATTTCTCGGAGGTGAGCTGTTCACAATGCAGTCGGTGGGAAATGGAGCAGGTGAATTCACCGATGTCCAGCAGCCAACTATGGAGGGATTTGAAAAGATGAGCCAGTACAAACAGCCATGGACTCTAGTCTCCTCAGGTCCTGTACGGGTTGTTTATGAATTCAAAAAGGAAATTACTCATGTCACTGTGGTAGAAAGAGTTGTGTTTTACCAGGAGCTGAAAAGAATAGATTTTGAGGTTGAACTTCTCGGTTTTGACGGAGAGAGGTACAGGGAGTTCAGGCTGGCTTTCCCGCTTAATCAGACAACTTCCGATGTTGCATATGAAGTGCCCATGGGAGTTGTAAGGGTTGGAAGGGATGAAATGTCCGGAGCTGCCGGTTTTTCAAAAGCATCACAGATTTACAGTACTCCGTGCGCGCAGGTGCATCCACGGGAGGTACAGGACTGGTTTTCAGCATTTGACGGGAAAAATTCTGTCACTATAAGCTCAGATGTAGCTGTTTTTGACTGGATTGATCCCACAGATAATCCTGTCAGATATACGATCCTCCAGCCCTTGCTTCTTGCAAGCCGCAAAAGCTGCCATGGAGAAGGTAACTATTACCTGCAGCCAGGCGATCATTTTTATTCTTTCTCTCTTTATTCAAACACTTATGACTGGAGAAATGGATACCATAAGGCAACTCAGTCAAACCAACCACTGAAAGCTGTTGTTACAGATCCTGCAGGCAAAAACGGAACCATGCCTGATCTTATGAGCTTTGTTTCTGTTGAGAATAATAATCTGATCCTTAGTACTGTAAAAAAATGCGAAGATGATGATAATGTAATTGTCAGGTGTTATGATATTGAAGGTATAGATTCTGAAGCGGTAATCAGAATTCCACAGGATTTCAGAAAAGCAGAGCTTACAAACCTCATTGAAGAGGAGGGAAAGGAAATTCCGGGTTCAGGTAATAAGCTTAATCTGAAGATAGGTCACCATTCAATTGA
>CAYLYN010000088.1:0-16221 GCA_964387565.1 uncultured Rikenellaceae bacterium
TTTTCAAAATTAGGCAAATCCCAATTAAAATTAGGGTATGTGAAGAGCGAATATTTAAAAGATATTGTGATATTTGTCTCCTTAAAAAAATAAGATCCATTAACTGGATTTTAATTACTATAAATCATTTGTATAATCTGTAATGAAAAAAGAATCCATGAAAGATGCAGTTGCCATATTATGTGCAGGAGGACCGGCACCTGGAATTAATACAGTTATAAGCGCAGTTACAAAAATATTTTTACAGAACGGGTTTACTGTTCTCGGAATAAATGGTGGTTATAAATCACTTTTTGCCAGCGAACCTTCATATGATTATCTCGATTTTGAATTTGCCGATCAGATATACAGTCGTGGCGGTTCCGCTCTTAAAATGAGCAGGCATAAGCCGAAAGATGATGAATTTAAGGTTGATTTCTTTAAGAAAAACAATGTCAGACTGCTTGTTACTATCGGTGGAGATGATACTGCCTCTTCGGCAAACCGCCTGACAAAATTCCTGAAGGAACAGAAAATGGATGTAAAGAATATTCATGTTCCGAAAACTATTGATAATGACCTTCCATTGCCCGAAGGGACACCAACATTCGGGTATCATTCAGCAAAGGAAGAGGGTGTCCGTCTGGCAACGACGATCTATGAAGATGCACGTACCAGTGGTAACTGGTTTGTGGTTTCGGCCATGGGACGAGAGGCCGGACATCTTGCATTTGGAATTGGCACAGCCTGTCACTACCCGATGATTATAATTCCTGAGATGTTTAACAAAACAAAAATCACATTTGATAAAATAACACGGCTGGTGATCTCAGCAATGGTGAAAAGAAGATTGCTGGGTATTGATTATGGTGTGGCGATTATTTCAGAGGGAGTATTTCACTTTATGAGTGAAAAGGAGATTATTGATACCGGAATAAATTTCACATATGATGATCATGGCCATCCTGAACTCGGTAATGTAAGTAAATCGCATATCTTTAATATGCTTACGCAGCAGGCACTGAAG
Source organism: uncultured Rikenellaceae bacterium (assembly GCA_964387565.1). Lineage (GTDB taxonomy): Bacteria > Bacteroidota > Bacteroidia > Bacteroidales > VadinHA17 > LD21. The sequence goes on from CAYLYN010000088.1 coordinate 1,007, forward strand.
AATCTCAGGATTACAGTTAAATCACGTCCTAATGAAATGGGCTATGAACTTAGATGCTGCCGCCCTGTTGCCTATGACCTGAACTATGCAACAAGACTTGGACTGGGTGTTTATAAACTCTTTAAGGAAGGAAATACGGGTTGTATGGTAACTGTTGACAGAGGTGGCCGGGTTCTGCCTTTATACCTTAAAGATGTGGAGGATGAGGAAGGGAAAGTAAAACCCAGGCTGGTTAATGTGGAAACAGAAAATGTTCAGCTTATATTCAGAAACAATCTGCATTATATTACAAAAGCTGATTACAGGGGAGCAAAGAAGTATGTCCAGAATCCGGAGGATTATGATTTCTTCAGGATTCTTGAATGGGATGAATAATCTTAATTCTGACAGGGAATTTATTTTTGGAAAGAAGGGATGACTCGCGAGTCATCCCTTCTTTTCTGTCACATAATCAAATAAATTGCATTTTAACCTGATTTGATATAATTTTATAAATTATTCAATTCAGGAGGAATGAACAAAAATGTTAAAACTATGGCAACTCAAAAAACAAAAGGGATTTTAGCGATCCTGACAGGTGGTGGTGATGTGCCGGGATTAAACCCTGCTATACGTGCGGTAACCATCCGTGCTAACCGTGAGGGATACAAGGTTATCGGATTAAGAAGAGGCTGGGCCGGGATTACTGAGATAATAAGGGATCATAAGGCTGATAACTCGAACAATTTTCAGGTTCTGACAGACGACATTGTGAACAGGGCAGGACGTACGGGAGGAACCTTTCTGCATACCTCAAGAACCAGGCCTAGTCACATGTCGAAGGAGAGTGTTCCGGATCATCTCAAGGAGACATATAATGAGGAATACAATGATCTTACACCTGAAATAATAAAAAATCTTGAATGGCTTGGAGTTGATTACCTCATCCCTATTGGAGGAGATGATACACTCAGTTATGGAGTACATCTTTATAAAAAGGGAGTTAAAGTAGTTGCCATACCTAAAACAATGGATAACGATGTTCCGGGAACAGATTATTGCATTGGTTTCAGTACCTGTGTTACAAGAACCATCCAGATGACAAACAGTCTGCGAACCTCTGCCGGATCACATGAAAGACTGCTGGTTCTTGAAGTCTTCGGTCGTTATGCCGGATTTACAGCAATGCTGCCAACGATGGCCGGTGCTGCCAACAGATGCGTTATTCCGGAATATAAGTTTGATATAGAGCTTCTTACTAAATTATTAGTTGAGGATAGAAATATGAATCCCAGCAAGTATTCAGTAGTACTTATTTCTGAAGGAGCAATGTTTGAAGGAGGCGAGATGATATTTTCTGATAGTGAAAAAGATGCATACGGTCATGCAAAATTAGGCGGGATCGGTGATGTTGTATCACAAAAACTTAAGGAACTCTCAGGTAAATATAATCATGGAAAAACGATTAATACAATTAACCAGAAGCTTGGTTATATGGTACGTGGTGGCGATCCGGATGCTATAGATTCAATTGTACCTATGGCATATGGAAATCTGGCCCTCGATCTCATTCTTAAGGGAATGCATGGAAGAATTGTTGTGCTTAAGAACGGCCGGTATGACAATGTTCCCATTGACGTAGTTACCTCATCCAAGAAACTGGTCAAGGTTTCTGAACATTACAACACAGAACGGCTTAGACCCTATTATCACAGCTTTGAAATGAAACCATTTCTTTTAATGGCATCAGATACCTAGCAGAATTTATTTATATCGAAATCATATTAAGAGGCTGTATCAAAAGCCTCTTTTTTATTTAAAGACAATCAATTCTTAAAAATGGGAGTATTTAATAATCATCATTTCTAATTAATCCCTATCAGGGCAGGAGGCAAATAATGGCTTTTGATACAGCCTTTGTTTAATTTGGAATTATTAAGCGCATATTGATTATTTTTGCCGGAAATTAAGATACTTGGGACAGGGAATAGTAATAAAATCAACGGGAAGCAGGTACCGTGTAATTTATGACAATAATAAAAAAATTGATTGTTATATAAGGGGTAAGCTGCGTATACGGGGATTAAGAACCACAAACCCGGTTGCTGTAGGCGACAGGGTACTTTTTGATACTGACAATAAGACAGGAGATGGTATTATTACCGAAGTTCTTGACAGGCGGAATTATATCCTGCGGAAGGCATCAAACCTGTCAAAACATTCTCAAATTATTGCTGCTAACGTCGACCAGGTATTCCTGATGGTAACAGTCATTCATCCTGAAACGCCGGTGGAATTCATTGACAGATTCTTAATTACCGCAGAAGCTTACAGGATTCCGGCTTATATACTATTCAATAAAACAGATTTATATGGATCTGACGAACTGGAGAAGATGACGTATCTCGAATCATTATATCGTAAGATCGGCTACGGGACATTCAATTTTTCTCTGAAGTCAGGAAGTGATCTGGAGCCGCTTAAATTTCAGTTAAAGGACAGGGTAAGTCTTATTTCCGGTAATTCAGGAGTTGGTAAAACATCATTGCTTAATACTTTAAATCCTTCACTTAAACTTAAGACAGAGGAGATTTCAGATTATCACAAACAGGGAAAGCATATCACAACATTTCCAGAGATGCACCAGATGCCATTTGGAGGCTATATTATTGATACCCCGGGAATAAGAGGATTTGGAGTGGTTGATATGGATCGAAGTGAAATTTACCATTTTTTTCGTGAAATATTCAGGATCTCAGAAAAATGCAGGTTCCATAACTGCCTGCATCTTGATGAACCCGGATGTGAAGTAAGGGCTGCGGTAGAGAAAGGTGAAATTGACTTTCTCCGCTACAGGAGCTATCTGAATATTATGGAAACGGATGATCGTAAATACAGGTGAATTGATATTTTCTGCATAAAGTTTATCTTTATATCCGATTGAAGTAAAACATATTAAGGGTGAAAAAGATTCTTATCATAGTTTATTCAGCTGTCCTGGCTATTTTGTTTGCAAATTACTTCTACTATAATAGTCTGTATAATAAACAGATCAGCTATATTATTGAGCTTCTGAACCGCCAGGTTCAGATTGTAGGTCTTTCTGTTGATAACACAAATAACAGTTTCCTGAGCGACCTGAACAAGATGAATTTTGATGAGGACATGAGAGATTTTTTTGCTAATTCAGGGAACCATTACAGGGCAAGTGAACGTATGAAGCTCTTCTTCTCAAAATATGAAAAGTTCGTCACAGGAATGAAGTTGTATGATAATGAAAAGAATGAGTTCACTCTGAAAAAAGATACAGAAACAGGGGAATGGCTGGAGCAGACATTTATTCTTCATGAGCAGGCTTCTATAATTGAAATGGAGGAATTAAAGGCAGATAATAAAAAATTTGATTATTATCTTCCTCTGATAAGAGATAATGCAGCAATAGGAAATATTGTTGTCACTGTCGATTTCCAGAAATACTTTAATGCTATTTTTTCAGAGTTCAACCTTCAGGATTACCAGTGGCAATGGGTTTTAAGTGACTACGGTGAAATTATATATGACAACAGCGGAAAACAAAATCAATATTCCAATCTCAAAACCATTACAGACGGAATTCAGGCAGGTTCGGTTGAAAACCTTATTCACAGGGCTACAATTGAGGGTAAGCGACGTCAGATAATATCGTCATACTATTCAACCCAGCTCCTTCAGCGTGAGCTTGGACTGGTTTTTTCTGCTCCAACTGATTTCTTTCAGAAGTATATTATAAGGAATTCACTTTTCATCGTTCTGGGGACCCTGATTTTTATCCAGCTGATTATAATGATCCTGCTTCGATATGTCAAGTCACAAAACAGAAAGATCAACAGACTGAATGATTCGGAGAAAATGCTCTTCAGGCTTATTGAAGAGATGCCTGCAGGTGTGATTATCCATAATAAAAACAGGGAAATAATAAAAGCTAACAGGGTTGCTGCTGCTCTTTATTCCTATACTGGTGAAGAAGATATGGTCGGTAAGATTTTTCCTGAAACCTATTTCTCAAATGACGAACAGCAATTTTCCAGGAATATTGAAGGTTCTTTTAATCCTGACCAGTTTATTGTAATCAAGAAAGAAATAGGAGAGATAGTCCTTTTCAGGAACAGCTTACCGCTTGTTTTTAAGGGCGAAGAGGCGACAATGGAAATTTTGCTGGATGTGACCATGCTTGAGTCTGCCAGAAAAAATGAGGCAAAGGCAAATGTCGCCAAATCTGAATTCCTTGCAAGGATGAGCTATGAGATCCGTACTCCGCTAAACGGGATCATAGGTATGACAGATGTTTTGAGCAGGTACAATTTATCTGAAGAAATAAATGAGATAGTGGTTCTCCTACGAAGATCAACTGAAATTCTTCTTAATATTATAAACGACATTCTTGATTTTTCAAGGATCGAATCAGGAAAACTGATTCTTGATGAAATCCCTTTCAATTTTCGTGAAGAACTTGGATACAGTATTGAACTTGCAAATAAATCTGTTTCAGAAGATGTTAAATTTTCACTAACAATCGATAACAGGATCCCTGAAAATATTATAGGCGATCCATTCAGGATCAGGCAGATACTTACCAATCTGATAAATCACTCTGTAGCGAATACAACCCTTGGAGAAATAAGGCTCTCCTGTTTACTCAAAAGCAACAAGGATGGATTATTGAAGATAGGTTTTGAGCTTTCTGATACAGGCATTTTGTTTGAAAAATCGGATTTGAAAAAAGTCTTTGGTGATTTTGTAAATATTGAATCACACGCAGTTAAAACTAATGACAATTCAATTTTCGGAACAATAATAGCCAAGCAGTTAGTGGAGCTTATGGGCGGAGAGCTTGTTGCTGAAAGCCCTTCCGGTCTGCCCGGAAATAAGGGACTGAAAATTATGTTTACAATCCCCGCATATTCAAATGACAGACTCGTTAAAGTGCTCGATGTTTCCCATATAAAATCATTCCGTGATATTAAAACTCTTGTTATAACCGGCTCACAAAACCGCGATGAAGAGGTTATCAGCGATCTTCATAAAGCCGGACTTTCCTTACTTATAACCACTTACCAGAAAACAACAATTAACCAGATCAAAGCTAACTCAGATTTGCCTGAGGATCGATATAACCTTATAGTAATTATTGACGATGAAGATCTTAATGGATTTGAACCGGTAGCAGAATTGTGGGATAAAAACCTTTCGGCAAGCTTCATTATATTGTTTATTACCTCTAATGATAAGCGCGGTAATTTTCTTAAGTGTATTACAATGGGTGTTGACCATTACCTTGTTAAACCGTTTGACTTGCCTGAATTGACAGATACTTTAAAAACAAGTTTTTCGTCTGTTGAGGTAAGTTCTTATAAAGACAACATGGATGAAGTCAAAAGCGACCTGAAGATACTTGTTGTTGATGATAATCTGATGATTCAGAAGGTTATCGGAACCATGCTGAAAATGCTCGGATATAATTTCGACCTTGCTGATGACGGCTATGAAGGATATATAAAGGCTACTACCCATAAATATGATCTTATTATTATGGATCTGATAATGCCGGAGATGGATGGGTATGAGGCCTCAAGGCGAATACTTGAATATGACAAGGAAGCTCTTATTGTTGCCTTTTCTGCTGACAATCTGCCTGAGTCAAAAAGAAAAGCGGAAATGTCGGGGATTAAAGATTTCATTTCCAAGCCATTAAAAATTGATGAGTTAAAAAGATTATTCGCGACGTATTTCAAAAATTGAAAATATATCTGAAAGGAAAACCTTCTTTTCTTGTCTTACAGAATTAACTTAAATCATGACCCTAATCAGAACAGGAGTTGAAAACTTCCTTCAGCTTTCAGAAAGAATTGCTATTTGTGATGTAAGGTCACCATCAGAATACGATTCCGGCCATATTCCCGGTGCAGTTAATATACCATTATTTTCAAACAGAGAACGGGAGCTTGTTGGCATAAAATATAAAAAAGAAGGCAGGATCGCGGCTATTAAGCTTGGTTTTGATCTTGCCGGACCTCAAATGTCTGAAAAGTTGTCAAAGGCTCTTGAGATCTCAACAGACAATCAGGCTCTTGTATATTGCTGGAGAGGAGGGATGAGGTCAGAAGCAATGGCCTGGATGTTTTCTCTCGCAGGTATAAATGTAACAGTTCTTGAGGGCGGGTATAAAGCATACCGTCATTTCATTCTTGAGAAATTGTTGGAAAAGAGAAAAATGATAATACTTGGAGGACTCACGGGAAGCAGTAAAACTCATATACTGAACCATCTTAAAGAAACAGGTTGTCAGGTCATTGATATGGAAGGACTGGCAAACCATAAGGGTTCAGCTTTTGGGGCTCTGGGGCAGATGCCTCAGCCCTCAACTGAACATTTCGCAAATATATTGTATGGTGCCTGGAGAAAAACAGATCCCGAAATCCCTTTATTGCTTGAGGATGAGAGCAGAAATATAGGTACAGTCTTCATGCCTGAGGCACTCTATGAAAACATGCAGGCAGCACCTGCAATTATACTTATGATGGATGTTAAGACCAGGATGCCACGCCTGTTAAGGGAATATACTCAATTTCCAAAAGAAGAACTGGTGGATTCCGTGAAGAAGATAAGCAAACGTCTGGGTGGTGATCTTACACAGGAGGCAGTTGCTGCTATTGAGGCGAATAATTTTTCAAGAGCGATAGAGATAACGCTTACCTACTATGATAAGGCTTATCTGTTCGGGTTAAATAAAAAACGACCTGATAAGATTATTTATATTAAAACTGAAACTGACGATATAGAGGCAAATGCTGCCAGAGTACTTGAAGCGACAGAAAAGATAAACTGGCAGAAGTATTCTATTGAAGGGTTTTAAGATCTTTTGCATCAACCCATTTATAAACCTTATCAGATCTCCTGAGATAATCAGCAGCCTTAATTGAACAGAGTTCACCTCTATGGGCAGTATCGGTCTCCTTCAAATCAACCCTTATCTCATCAATTTCATACTCAACAACACCTGTTGTTGGTCCGGTAATTAGTATTTTATCACCTTTATTAAGGTCGCCGTTTTCAAGTTTAATCTCTGCTACATTAATTTTTGTAAAGTAGTTGGTGATCTTTCCGAGATAAAGTTTTCTTTTTGTTGCGCTGGATCCGTAATTAGAATTCCACTCTCCTATTTTCTGACCAAGAAAGTATCCATCCCAGAAACCTCTGTTGAAAACTGTTGCAAGCCTGGTTCGCCACATTTCTGTCTTTTCCCTGTCATAGGTGCCTGATGCGATTGATTTCACTGCTTCATTGTAACACGACGATACTTCTTTTACATATTCTGCTGAGCGGGCTCGTCCTTCAATTTTGAGTACTTTTGCTCCTGCATCGATTATTTTATCGAGGAAACCTATTGTGCAAAGATCTTTAGGAGACATAATATACTCATTGTCAATTTCTAACTCATATCCTGATTCTTTACCTGTTACAATGTATGATTTTCTGCAGGTCTGGTAACATTCACCACGGTTTGCTGATTTGTCGTTCTCATGCAGACTCAGATAACACTTACCTGAAATAGCCATGCAAAGAGCCCCGTGGACAAACATTTCTATTTTAATAAGATCTCCTTTGGGGCCTCTGATGTTCTGATCTGTTATTGCTTTATGAATTGACTTCACCTGTTCCAGATTCAGTTCACGGGCCAGAACAACTACATCCGCCCACTGAGAATAGAATTTCAATGATTCAATGTTGGTGATATTTAGCTGGGTAGAGAGATGCACTTCAATGCCAGCCTGGAAGGCATAATTTATAACTGCAAGGTCAGAGGCAATAACTGCAGTGACTCCGCATTTAACTGCTGCGTCAATAATATTACGCATCTGTTCTGTCTCATGGTCGTAAACCACAACATTTAGAGTAAGGTAACTCTTCAGGTTGTTTTGCTTACAGATGGAGACTATGTTTTCAAGATCATCTATTGTAAAATTATTTGACGATCCGGCCCTCATATTAAGTTGCTCCACACCGAAGTAGACAGAATCGGCTCCGCCCTGTATCGCTGCCATTAATGAATCATACGATCCGGCCGGGGCCATTATTTCTATTTCTTTTCTGTTCATAAGGGACTGCAAATATAGTATTTAGAAATTTGCCCTGTTCATTATTATTCTGATACATGAACCCCGGCCGACTTCCGAAAACCTGACAAATATCTTTCCGTTGTGGTAATCCTCAATTATTCTTCTGGAGAGTGACAGTCCTAAGCCCCAGCCTCGTTGTTTTGTTGAAAAACCGGCACTGAAGATCTTCTTGAAGGCCGATTTGGGAATCCCCTTGCCAGTATCTGTAATATCTATAATTACATTTTTATCTGTTTCAGTCATTTTGAAGCTCAGATCACCACATCCTTCCATGGCATCTATTGCATTCTTGGCTACATTCTCAACTACCCATTCGAAAAGAGCCGGGTTTAATGGAATCAGGATGATATTCGAAGGATCATATTCAGAAAAGAATCTGACTTTTGAAGAGGATCTTGACTTTAAATAATCTATGGTATGAGTAAGTATTTCAACAATGTTTTCGTCGGAAAGTGATGGATTTGATCCGATTCTCGAAAATCGTTCAGTGACTTTTTCAAGCCTTTCAACATCACGTGCCAGTTCTTTTGTTATGGTGACTTCCGGATGTTTCTGCTGCAGAATTTCAATCCAGCCTGCAAGTGATGAGGTTGGTGTGCCAAGCTGATGTGCTGTCTCGCGGGACATGCTCACCCATACCTGGTTCTGATCGGCTTTTGTAGATGAACTGAAAGCAAGATATGAGACAATAATAAATAATATAATGATACCCAGCTGTATATACGGATAATACATTAGCATTGTGAGAATTATACTGTCTTTGTAATATATCAGGTTGTAGTGTCCGTTTTCCAGCCTTATTACGATCGGATTATTCTTTTCCTTAATTTTCAGGAGCATTTTCTGAAGGTAAACCGGATCTTTGATCTTCTCAGGATTGAAATTTTTTGCAGATACTATTACTTCTGATTCGTCTGTGAGGATAACAGGAACAGTATTATTGTTATCGATGATTGAGAAAAGAAAGTCTACATTCTGGCTCGAATCAGAAATAGCAATCAATCTTGTAGCTTCTGCCCATAATTCAATATTTTTTCTTTCCTCCTTCTTAAGTTGTCCGACAAGATTGTTTGTATAAATCAGCGATGACATCCCTATAAGAATAGCGAAAAGCAGAAGGAAAAGCTTCCAGAGATTTTTATATCGTTTAATTTTCAATATTGTATAAGTCCTGAACAAAATTACTTCTTCCTGAACAAACTTTTCAATGGTTTTTCCTTTTTCAGTTCAGAAGAGTCCGGCTCTTTATTTAATGTACCTGAATCATCCCACGATATTCTGACCCTGGGTTTTTTTTCTGCCTGATTCTGTTGAGTAACAGTATCTGCCTTAAAAAGTCCATATTCCTGATTAAGAATGCTTTTCATAGTCTGTCTTTCGGATTTGATACTGGTTTTAACTTTCTCGCCGGCTGCCTTTACATCATATCCTACCCTGATCTCATTGTCCTTATTCTCTATCCTGAGAAGAAGCGAAGTTCTTCCAAGGCCATCATCTTCGATAACTCCGAACTCACTATTCCCTGTCCTGTTTTTCTTTCTTTTCTTGCTCAGAAGCTCTGAAAGCTTAACTTTTACATGGTACTCAAAAGTATTATCAAAGTTATGTCTGCCGTTAACAGAAAGATCTGCAGCTGAAGAATTAACATCCATCTGGGGTATGAAGAGTGAATTATTCCTGATAAAGAAATCATTCTCAAGTTTTTCAAACCTTATATTCTCAAGCTCTTTCAAATCGATGAAGGATGATAATTTTCTGACTGGTTCGAAGTTGATAAGAGCTCCATTATAGATTATATAACGTCCTTCAGCAACCATAGATCCGGTTAGTGGCTTAAGCAGGGAATCCAGTGGTAACAGCAGCGTCAGTGAACCAGTTAGATTGCCTGACAGGTTTTCTGCTTTTATAAAATCCTGTCCGAAATTTCTGAAAGTAGTAAATGTCTCTTTTATGTTCACATCAGAGATGGTGAATATCCCTTTGCATATTAATGATTTGTTTTTGTTTTGCATTGCGAAACCATTACCTGAGATGGAGCCTTCCAGTGTTTTCATCTTAAAGGAATTAAAAGTAAGCAACCCAGGTTTGTAAACCAGGTTTGCAAACACATCTGATGCGTTAATAAGTTCATCATTCAGAACTTCGGCACTTATCCCGAGATCGAGGTAAATATTCTGTGGCATCGAAAATGCATTATGATTTCCGGTTTTTTGTTTGTCTGAGAAATCTGGATTACCGAAAAATGCATCCGGATCCAGTTTATCGAAATGTATATCTGCATCAGCTTCAAGTTTTACATTCTGTCCGGACAGCCATTCAGGCAGATTAGTAATCTCGCCATTCACTAATATATTCTGATCCCTGTATAGCAAAGACAGATTCTTCGCTTTTATTTCTGTTGATAAGTAGATCTCGCCATTTACATTGGCGGGAATTTTGTCATTTTTCCCGAGCTTTATGTTGAAAGAACTGAATTTCATATAAGCTTCCGGTTTCAACTTTAACAGCTCATTTATTGAAATGCTGTCACGGGGCCAGTAATCTGTTGACAGTTTCATATCCAGATCAAAAAAACCTGAGGCCTCTTTAATCTCCTGCAGATTGAATATTTGTTTCAGTTCACCTGGCAATATCCGTCCCCTGAGATCAAGTCTGGAGAGCGGTTTATTAAGGTTTCTAATCGAGAGACTCGCTGAGTAATCCGAGGAGCCCAGGCGTGCTTTCAGGTTATTTATCGAAATAACGGCGCTCTCCTGATTGTTGCTTAATCCATTTGAATAGGAAGCATTAAAGGAGATATTGGTTATACCTGAGCCTTTTCCTGGAAGAGCAAATCTTCCATCGACAAGGGTGCAGGATATCCCGATATGAGGATTAGATTTTCGGGAAGCCTCTCCTGTTATCCTGCTCATAATTTTAAGATTTCCTGAAAGTTCATAATCTGACAGGTACTTGTTATAAATATCAGGAAGGTATTTTCTGATCTTGGAAAGATCGACATTTTCACCGTCAAGTTCAAGATTCATAACATTGTCAGGTGTGATATTACCTGCAATATGAAAAAGAATACCCTCAACATTCAGATCACCATTTTTTATCAGCAAACCGGTTTCAGAATCCTCCATTTTCAGATCCAGCCCGGCATTAAATGGAATGGAAATGCTTATGTTATCCTGCTGTATACGGCTGATATAAAGTTCCGTTACTGCACCCAGGTTCATATAATGGTTTGATATTTTGCTGGTCAGCTTTCCATCCTTAATGATACCATTTATATTTAAGCTTGTGGCATGATTAATATAGGTTATCTGCAGATCAGACAGAAAAATCCTTCTCAGATTAAGAGCAAATCTGCTGCTGTCAGGCTTGACGGATTCATTTACTTCCGAATAATTTGTCCTTCCAAGTGAATCAGCATAAATATTTATTTTTCCATCCCTGATGGCAACTCTGTCAATATCATATATTTTGTTTACAATATCAGTTATACTGAAATCAACAGAAAGGTTCGAAGCAATGAGTAGTGTGTCAGTGTTTCTTCCCTCGAACTCTTTCCTGATAAACGCGTCGGATGATAAAACATAAACATCCTTTAATTCAAGGGAGGCTCTGGGAAATCTCTTCAGAAGAGAAAGCCTGAATGAACCGACATCAATCCTGGTGGCAATATTTTTATTTATCGTACTGAGAACGATTTCACCTACCTGATCGCGAAGAAAATATGAAGCTGTGATCAGTAAGGCCGAAAAAGTGATCATCAGCAATATGGTTATTTTCAATATTTTACCGATGATCTTCATACTGATTCCGAGTACTGCACAAAATATTTAAGCTTTCACTCCAGGAGAAATGAAAGATCTTCTCCCGGATCAACTTCAACCGGAATCTGCCCTTTTTTAAAAATTCTCATCCTGCGTTTGCCAATGAGAGTCATATAGTTATCTTCCCTTAAGAGCATTGTTCCTTCCCTGAGTCCTGCAACAACTATACCGGGATTTGCTTCAATGAATTCCTCAATTCGCTGCTCCCTTGTTTCCCCGGCATGTCCTTCCGGATTGGCGTCAAGATAATGCGGATTGATCTGAAAGGGAATCAGGTTTAAGGCGTTGAATGAGTCTGGTTCAACAATTGCCATATCATTGGTGGTTTTTATTGTAGGACATACCATATTTGAACCTGCACTCCAGCCAACATAGGGGGTACCAGAAATGACTTTTTTTCTGAGAATTTCAATAAGGTTATTATCCCTGACAGTTTTAAGAAGCTTCCATGTATTACCTCCTCCGGTTACAATTGCTTCTGCTTCACTGACAGCCTCAACCGGGTTGGGGAAGCGATGTACAGATATAACCTCATGTCCTATTTCCCTGAATCGCTCATTAACCTTCTCTTCGTAGGCATCATATGAAAACGTCACAGCGGCATACGGGATAAATAGTGCCCTGACAGGTTTTGCCCCGAGGAATTCTTTAATGTTATACTTGGGGTAATCGAGGTATGATTCCCCTGCATTTGTTGAGTTGCTTATTAGTAATAATCTCATATTATCTGTTTGTTATTGTCTTGATAGTGTGATTTTCAGGAACATTAATTACAGTAAAAGTCCGGAAGGTATTATTAAAGATATTTATCATAAGTATTTTTCCGGACAGAATTTCCCCGGCAGATATTATAATCTTAATCACTTCATTTGCCATGAGTGTGCCAGTTATACCGGGCAAGACGCCCAGTAAACCAACCTGGGAAGGAGCAGGGTTTTTAAAAGTATCTGTCAGGCCTGACGGATTAAAGCATCTGTATGTAGGGCCGCCCTGGTAATTAAAAACAGAAACCATTCCTTCGTATTTATATATCGATCCGTGAACCATTGGCTTGTTCATTATAACGCAGGAATCACTAATGACGTATCTTGTTTCCAGATTATCGGTTGCATCTACAATCACATCAAATCCTTCAGCTATTTTCAATGCATTGGCTGCGTCAAAACGAAGATTAATAATTTCGAAATCCACGTTTGAATTCAGATGTTCGAGACGCTCTTTTGCGATTATGGATTTTAATTTACCAACGTCGGTAGTACCATAAAGGACCTGCCTCTGAAGGTTTGTTTCGTCTACTGCATCAAATTCAACAATTGAGATTTTACCAATACCGGCCACAGTAAGATACTGAAGTACCGGACATCCGAGTCCTCCGGCTCCGATAACCAGGACTTTTGCCTTTCTGAGCATTTCCTGTCCTTCAAGGCCAATTTCAGGTAAAATAATCTGCCTGCTGTACCGCCGTATCTCCCTCTGCGATAATAAAGACGATTCCATCCTCTGATTTTAACTGAATACAAATATACTTCTGAAAGGTAAAACAAAAAAAACGTACTGGTTGTTGGTACGTTTTAAATAATAAACAGAATAATAGGTAAAGTTCTAATCTGCACTCACCTCTTTATTTACGGGAGCCTGAATTTTAATAATTTTCGAACTGAAATATACTGATTTAACCTCCCCGTTGTCGTCACTGTTCTTTACAAAGGCCATTTGCCAGCCCATGAGTTTATTTATCCCTGCAACTCCTGCCTCTGCAATTTCATATCCCCTTATGGGACTTTCGTTAACAGCTTCCTCTTTCAATATTTTCTCCCTGAAGGTTTTTGCAATATATCCTCTAACGGTCCGGTGATCATGAGGTTTTTCGGGTACCGGTAAACTGAGCCTGACAAGACCTCCAAGATTATCCTGTTTATTTAATACTGAAATATTACTGTACGGTTGTATGTAAGTTTCCGGAATCAAATTGTATTGACCATAGTTCTGAGCTTCAACAGGCATTAACTCTGTAACTTCATTTTTATCTGCCGCTGTTATTTTATTAACAGTGGATTTATGAGAAACAGGTGCTTTACTGACAATACTGTTTTCCGCCAGAACAGTAATCATTGTCTTTTCCTGATTGTCTGAATTAATAGATTTCTTCTCATTAACAATTTTGTTCGATATGCTGACTGAAGTATTCGGATCATCCCTTGAAATGAACAACCAGGATAAGATCAGAATGGCAATTGTTGCTGCAGCACTGAGGGATGCCACAGAGAGCCTGAATACTTTCTGAAGGGGGGTGCTCCTGATAAGGCTCTTTTTGTTCTTATATTTAATATCGGGAGGAGTAAGTCTGGTTTGCCTGAAAAGTTCAAGAACAGATTTTTTTTCAGGATAGACAGAAGTAATTTCTGAAAGTTCTGCTAATTCTTCTTCAGTGAGGTCATTTTCGATGCAGGCTATGCACAGATAATCATACTGATTATCAGAGATATCGGAAAATGACTTATTAAGGCTTGTTTTTCGGGAATAATTTATATCCGGAGGCATTAACTTTAGCTCTTTCAGCTCATCAAGTTCTTCACGGAGATCAGGATTCTCTGTAAGAAAAATATCAAGCTGTTCAGACTGGATCTCATTCAGATTTCCATCGAGCAAGTCAACGAACCATGTTTCGTAATTTGATCTGTCGATTTTCATACTAAAGAACAGTTTCTATTTTTCCAATAAATGTTTTCAGGGCAACACGCCCCCTGTAAATATTTATCTTTACCTGTGCCTCGCTTAATCCTGTAATGTCGCTTATTTCCTTATAACTATACCCTTCATAATCTCTGAGCATTACTGATATTTTCTGGGCTTCGGGCAGCCTTTCAAGAGCTTCATGGAGGATATCATTCAGATCGCTGTACTGGGATTCATATATCATCTCATTCTCGTGTGCAGGTTCAATCCTTGAAATCCGTTTTTCCTTTCTGAGAATATCAATCATAGTGTTATATGCAGTGGTGAACAACCATGATTTAACCACAACATATTCGATTTTAGTTACGTTTCTCCATAATTTTTCATAGCTGTCCTGCACGATATCGTTTGACCGGTCTTCATCCCTGATATTTCCCAGTACGAATCGGTATATTGAATCGGCGAATTCTCCGACAGCCTTGTTATACTCTTTTACAGTCATAAATTCGATTACATATCAAAGACGGATGATATAACAGAAAGTTACAATTATTTTATATAATTTTCGCTTCAGAATTAATTC
>CAYLYN010000089.1:0-16105 GCA_964387565.1 uncultured Rikenellaceae bacterium
AACAGGTATAAAGTATTAAGCAGTAACTGCTTCAACTTTTTCAGGGCTTTCCATTTCTCTGTTAATTGACTCATAGAGTGATGCGAATGAGCTGGATATCCAGATAATTGCCGGAAATATTCCAACTACAACCAGGATGAGCCCGAATATTAATATGAAGAAGGATACAATAGCCATGAAGAAGATCTTCCATCCATGTCCCCTGGTCATCTTCCAGCTGAGTTCAACAGCCTCAATAGGATCGAGTTTTTTATCCATAACGATATAGGAGACAAATACCAGCCGGCATCCTATTATAATACCTGGTACCAGCAGAGCAAAGAGCCCCAGTACCACCAGTGCGACAACAAGAAGGTTTGCCAGTATTATGGAAAGATAGTTTTCCGTGAATCCTTTTATAAAATATTCAAAGTCAGGTTTCATCTTTCTTGCTGCCTGAACAAATATCATATCGCCTCCATACTGAAATACCGGTGCCACAAGAAGCACATATAACATGGCAATCAGAGCAAAAAAGGCTGCAAAGATGCCCAGGGATGCCATTCCGAACATGTGTTCCCAGTTATCTGAATCATGCCAGTTCCAGTTCCATGGAGCACCATGAAGATCACCGGAATTGAATTCAAAATTGATGAACTTATAAGGTCCCGAAATAATGGCCAGGACTATAACTACCAGGAATAATCTGAGGAAATTGTCCTTCATTACCTGCC
Organism: uncultured Rikenellaceae bacterium; assembly: GCA_964387565.1. GTDB lineage: Bacteria > Bacteroidota > Bacteroidia > Bacteroidales > VadinHA17 > LD21. The sequence continues at coordinate 714 of CAYLYN010000089.1, forward strand.
ATCCGGCTCCAAACGCATTACTGAAACCAGGTCTTAAATTGTACTTTTCATTTGTTTCCATTTCTTTCTTTATTTAATAGTTAATAGATCCGCAATGATTATGAAGCAAATTTAAACCGCACTTTCCGCCCGGACTTCATACTATAGTATTGATTTTTATTTTTCCTACTTAAGTATGTACTGCACTACTTTAGTAGTATTTATTTTATTATCCTCCCTTTTTCAGGGATTTTTATAACTTTATTGCATGTTGCTCTATCTGGTTTATATACTTTTCTTAATTACGGTAGCTCTGGCTGCCTCAGGAGTAATACTTTCAGCAAAGCTGCAGAAGAGATATGACCATGAGCTTTTTTCACCCCTGCTCTACTACCAGGTTTTCATGTACACATTCGGTTTTTATGGTATTTGGGGACAGGTAGTTATCAGGTCTGTGCTATCAGAATATTTTTCACCTGAACAATTTGCCAGGGTTTGTGATATAGCACTTTTATTAGGTCTGCCATTTGTTGTTTTTGCCTGGATGATGCTGCTGCAGTTCTCATCAGTTCTTTCAGGCAGCAGGAAGAATAACTGGTTTGTCCTGGGATTCCTGTTTATCAATTTAGCTTTTATAATATTATCAGGATACCTGCTGAGCAGGACAGCCATTATAAAGCCGCTGTATCTTGTCAAACATTATTTCATTATTGCCAACTTCATCTATGCTTCAGCAGCTGCAGGACAGTTATTTTATTCAGGGAAAGAAAGTTATATGATAAGTGCAGGAGCCAAAAAAAATATTGCCGTGGGAATATTCCTGGTTATGCTGATCCAGACTGCTTTACTGATTACTTTTTCCACACAGACATACCTGGCTATACTGTTTATTTTTTCATTCTTTGCAGGTAACAGTTTTCTTCCAATATATTTAACTTATGGAATACAGATGAAAACTTCCCCCCAGGCAGAACTACAGAGTCTCTCCTTTGAAGAATTTTGCCAGAAATTCGAGGTATCACCAAGGGAAAGTGAAATTATACGTGAGATATACAAAGGACTTAGTAACAAAGAGATATCTGAAAAACTATTCATCAGTCTCCAGACAGTTAAAGATCATACGCACAGGATCTATATAAAGACAAATGTGAAAAGCAGAGCCCAGCTTATGAATCTGGTCAGGGAAATTTCAGATAAACTATAATCCTTCCTGAGGGGAACTCAATCCGGAATGAGTTTCCGGTTGCTTCATTCAGAGTTGCCTTCCACCAGTTATTAAGCCTGGATTTAATCAGAGGATATTTCAATCCATAAGATGTTATTTCTGTTTCAGGATCCAAGGAGAATATTGAAATCTGCTGACCAGCATATGAGGTGATCTCTGCACTTTCAAGAAAGGGCCGGAACAGGCCGGTATCTGTTATCATTATAACATCTGTATCATTACAGTAATCAGCAAGCAAAGAGATGTTACCTATTGTATGGTCTTCTCTTTTTCCTGTAGCACCTACAATAGCAATATCTGAGTATCCCATTTTTACGCACCACGAAACAGCCTTCGTGAGGTCATTTGTCTCCTGGTTTTTATCAGCATAGATCCTGTCAGCATACTTTATAAGCAGATCGCTGCTGAGAGAATCCATATCGCCAACGATTGCTGCTGGCTCGAATCCTGAGTTAATTGTAGCTTCAGCACTTCCGTCGCAACAGATGATCCGTTCGGCTTTCCTTATATATTCTAACGGAATCTCATGAGTTGGAAAAGTTCCATCGGCTATTATGACTGTATTATAATACATTTCAGTTTAAAGTTACAAAATCAATTTTTAACCGATTTTAACCGCAGAGGACGCAAAGCTAAAGCAAAGGCCACAAAGGAAATCCGGTGATGCTTTCTCCTTTGCGCTCTTTGCGCTTAAAGCTTTGCGAACTTTGCGGTTAAAGTATCTATTCATTATTGATTAGTGTTTTTCGCCACTCTGTAAGACCGACAAATGACATTACACAATATACTGCATACAGAGCAACTGTCGGATATAATCCTCTTGTAAGGAAGAGTATTACAGCTACAAAATTAACAACGATCCAAAGGTACCAGTGTTCAATTATTTTCCTTGCAAGCATCCAGGTGGCTATAATTGACAGGGAGGTTATGAAGGAATCCCAGCCCGGGACAGGGGAGTCGGTTAGATTAACAAGTATAAACCACATTCCAATATACAACAGAACGAAAATTATCAGAAGAACAATCCCGGTTTTTATTTTAATATGGGAGACAAATAGTATATTATTTTTGTTTATAAAAACATCCCCCTGGCCCCCCTTCGCTCCGCTCAGGGCAGGCTCTTCAAAGGGGGAATCAACATCGAGAATCTCATTTTCTCCCCTTCTCCCCTTCCCCTTTTCATGCCCTGCGCCCTGAGCCCTAAGCCCTGAGCCCTTCACCCACCAGTACCACCCGATTATACTTATAATAAGATAATATCCCTGAAGACTCATATCCGCATAAAGCTTACCGTTGAAGAACACAATTATATATACGGCAGAGGTTGCAATACCAACCGGCCATAACCATAGATTCTGGCGAATCTCAAGGAATACATATATAATTCCTGTCAAAGCTCCGAAAATTTCGATATAATTACTCGATATCCAATTAATTAGAATCATTGTATACTACTGATTATCAAAACCTTACAAGGATTCTGGTCATGAAATTTATTCCTGCCTGAGGGAAATAATAAGCCCAGGTCATTTCAGTACCATCCTCATACCAGTTTCCTCCATAAGCATTATTTTCATATTCCGTATTGAATAGATTATTAACAAGAAGCTGTATTTCAACATTATCTGTATGTTTTATCCCGGGCGAAAAGTCAAGTCTTAAATTATTTACAAAATACGGATCGATCATTCGTTCCTTATTCATTGTGTTGTCAAAATACTGTTTACCCACATATTTGCTGATCAGGTGTAAATCAAAGTCCTTTAATAGTGTGAAGATAATCTCATTTGAGATTATTGCAGAGGGTGAATAGGCTATATCGACAGTACCAAGAGTTTTACTTTTATATTCCGATGACCAGTCACCTGTGTTGTAATCGGTATAGTACTCTGTATAATCCAGTATCTTGTTCCTGCTAAGGGTCATATTGAAATTCCAGCCTAAGAATGCTGCAGGTCTGAAAGCAGCGGCCAGCTCAGCACCAAGCCTGTAACTCCTGTCAACATTTGTCATAATTGAATACCCCACATCACTGAGTTGTCCGGTAGGAACCAGTTGATCTCTGTAGATCATACTGTAAAGGTTTATTGCGAAAGAGCTATTCTCATTTCTGAGCTTGTATCCGAGTTCAGTATCATAGAGAGTCTCGGGCAGCGGTGTAGCGTCAGGATCGCCGGAGGCCTCCTTGAAATCTGACCTGACTGGTTCGCGGTTGGCAACAGAGAAGGATAACCATGCATCCTGGTTTGAGCTTATTGAATGGAAGACTCCGGCTTTTGGATTAAAGAATCCGAAATTATGCCTCTGCCCAATATCTTTAAGATCATCATCTGCTCCGGCAAGCCTGTAATTGACGAGCCTGTACTGGATATCCCCAAAAATACCTGTTTTATCTGACAAGGAATAATTTACCTTTCCATAAAAACTAAGTTCCCCTTTTTTTGAATCGTTGAAATACCACTGATAGTCTTTGGGTATATCTCCTGAGGCACCCATCCAGATTATGCGACCAAAATGATCGCCGAGGTAATTATTTACTCCTCCACCCAGAATCGCTTCTATCCTTTCTTTATTATATCTAAGGGAATATGTGGCACCGTAAAAATCATTCGACATCCATTTTCTTCTGATCATGTCAGTAACAGGAATAACTGAATCACCTGCCTGTAAATCAGCAAGTCCATAATCCTGATATGGCTGGTCCTCCCTATATTCCTCATAATAACCCTTACCTTTTGTATAATGGAAAGCAGCGTTGAGAAAAAGATCCTCCGTAAGTTTCCTGCTATAAATCAGCTGGTAATGGTCCTGGCGATAATTATCGCTTTCGTTTTCATAATAACGTTTTACTCCATTCTCATCGGTATATTCACCTGCAGGATTATACCGCCGGTCAGTCTGAAGAGAATCTTTCGGTACGCCCCACCAGCCTATACCGGTATGTTCTTCCCCCAGAATGATATTTGCTTTCAGCATCGATTTTTCATTCCGGAAAAGTCCGCTTATAAAAGCTGACCTGTGATCTGAACCTGTTCTTTTAACATAACCATCACTTCTGACATCAGAGTATCTCATCTGAAGGGTAAACCTGTTTTTCAGGAGCCCTGTCCCTGCTGAAACTGAATTCTTAAATGTATTGTAAGAACCTGCAGAAGAGTTAACTTCAGCAAATGGCTCACTGTCGGCTCTATTTGTCTGAAGACTTATAGTGGCGCCAAAGGCACCTGCCCCGTTTGTCGAGGTACCGGCTCCTCTCTGAACCTGGATATTATCTACAGATGATGCGATATCAGGCAGATCGACCCAGAATACCTGCTGAGACTCAGCATCATTCAGAGGAATTCCATCGAGAGTAACATTTATCCTGTTACCATCCGTTCCCCTTATTCTAAGTCCGGTATATCCCACCCCGTTACCAGCTTCTGACGTTTCAACAAATGAAGGAGTAAGACTCAGGAGGTAAGGCATATCATATGCGGTATTCTGCTTTTTAAGCTGCTCTGTGGATAGCACTGAATATGCCAAAGGAGCTTTATCTCCGGCCCTTGTGGCACTGATTGTAACCTCGTCGGTTACCCAGGGCCTGGGGACAAGGGTTACATCTGCAACAGTATTTCCTTCAACACTTATCTCTTTCACCACCGGATCATAGCCTATATAAGAATATGTGAGAAGATAGACTCCTCTCCTGATACCGGCAACAGAATAAGAACCTGAAATATCAGTAAATGTACCCAGATAGGTATTTTCAACGGTCACGCTTGCACCGGCCAGAGGATTTCCTTCCGAATCAGTAACCTTGCCAGTGATAAGAGGGACATCCTGGAGAGATGCTGCACCGGTTAACGGCACCATGATCAACAATGCTGTAATAATCAATACTTTTCCCATCTGCACAATTATCTTATAAACCTCCGGAGATGAGATACCTTACAGATAGCTGACTGATGTGATACTCTTTCTTCCCTCCGCCGGCATTACCCGGATCAGGTATAAGGGTATGATCTCAGCCCGTAGTATTAAGGCACCCCATCAAATGATAATGCAAAGTAAGCTATTTTATACAGATTTTACAATAATTAGCATACTTTTGCGCTGTTTTTGACATCACTGATACTTTTAAGGAGATGTTTTTTATTAAATTTGCGCTCAACTTCACATTATGATGAAAAAGTTGCTCGAAAAGCTGAACTACAAAGGTCAGCCAAGGATTGCAATGCTAAACAGTGATTCGGGATTTCTTGAGTCTCTTTCCGCCAACCTGAAAGATGTTATTATTGATAATGAGATTGATCCACGTTGTCCCTACAGTTTTATACTGATATTCGTTAAAAGTATCTCTGAGGTTGAGGATACAACACCTGTTGTCCTTCACAACCTTTCTGCCGATGGAATACTATGGTATTGTTATCCGAAAAAGAGCTCGAAAAAATTCAAATCGGATGTTGACCGTGATCACGGTTGGGATTCATTGAGTAACTCAGGTTTCCAGGGAATAAGAATAGTATCAATCGATGATGACTGGTCAGCTCTCAGATTCAGACACACAAAGTTTATAAGATCAAGAAGTAAAAAAGCATCTTAATAGAAACTAAAACAGATTATCAGAATAAGATATGGATATAAGGATAATTGCGATAATAGTATCTCTGGCAACGCTTGCTTTTGTCCTGTGGCTGCTGTTCGGAAAAGGGCAGAAACCCTGGAATGAGATGACTGAAGAGGAGCAGAAAAAGAAAAAGATCCTTGTCACCGGCGGAATACTTGTATTTCTTGCAGGAGTGCTTACTGCAATTTTTGCTGGAAAAAAGAAAGAAAATTAGACTGTTTGATACTTACCACAAAGATTGAAACAGTGCTCGGTACGATGATAGCAGGTACCGTTGATGAAGGAATCTGCCTGCTCGAATTCGGCGACAGGAAGTTGTTAAATTCCGAGTACAGTGACCTGAAGAAATATCTTGCCACTGAGATCACTGAAGGTGAGAACATGCATACTTCCATGCTCAGGCTGCAGCTGAACGAGTATTTCAAAGGAGAGAGGAAAGAATTCGACCTAAAGCTGATCATTCCAGGGACAATATTTCAGCAAATGGTATGGAATGAATTATTAAGTATCCCTTATGGTGTAACAAGAACCTACCAGGAACAGGCTGAAGCATTGCAGAAACCCGACGCTGTAAGAGCTGTAGCAAATGCCAATGGCATGAACAGGATAGCTATTATCATACCATGTCACAGGGTCATAGGTTCAGATGGCAGACTGACCGGATATGGCGGCGGGCTGAAAAGAAAAAAATGGCTTCTCGATCATGAAAAGAGTCATTCAGGCCAGGCTTTTAACCTGACTTTATTCTGAAATAACCAAACCAAATAATCAAATGGAAAAATTGTTATCTCACAAGAATTTCTGGATTATAATCCTGATGTCATCAATCTTCATCTTAACCGGATGTGCTGACAATGAATCTGTTGAAGCGTGCCTGACAGGACACAAATATGGTTTTTTCGGAGGCCTGTGGCATGGATTCATTGCTCCTTTCGATTTTATCGGAATGTTATTCGACAACGATATAACAATGTATGCACAGAATAATAACGGCGGACTTTATGCACTTGGATTCCTTATGGGAAGCGGAGGCTGGGGTTTCTTTGGCAGCAAGGGTGCAAGCAGGGTAAGAACAAGGAAAGTCAATATACAGTCAGATAAATTTGACAATGCAGAGATTGTGGAATAGAAATCATCATAAAATATTCAGAAAAACTAACAAAAAGATTAATTTTTTCAATCCAGGTATTAAATTTACAAAATATTTTGTTTCTTTGCAAGAAGAATCAATGTAAAATGATATTAATAAACAAATATTGGTGGTGGCTTATCTTACCTGTAATAGCAAGGAAGTGAGATAGCTGTACAATGTTTTAAATGATACAAAAAGCCTGTCGGACTCCCGGCAGGCTTTTTTTTTCAACAATTCAATGACAATAATATGAAGAATACAAAACTTATAACCAGCGTATATGCACTTCCTCCCGGACTTGCTGATATGATAACGCCGGTTACCATCTACCTCAAAATGAGGGACAAATTTCCGAATACGATCCTGCTTGAAAGCTCTGATTATCATGGCAACAGAAATAGCATGAGTTACATATGTTTTGATGTAATATCGGTGCTTCGGGTGGAAGATTACGTTATAGATATAACATATCCGTCAGGACACAGGGAGAAAGTAATGATCAGGGACAAGAATACACTTCCCGATACTTTTAATGAATACATAGGATCGTTCAAAATAACAAAAGCACTTGAGAATCCGGGCCTGACATCTAACGGTATGTTCGGTTATACTGCTTATGACGCGATCAGGTATTTTGAAGATATAAACCTGAACAGGGTCAGGGAGAAGCAATATGAGATACCTGATCTTCATTATTCGGTCTTCAGGTATACTATCGCAATTAATCATTTCAATAACAGGATTTTTCTTGTGGAAAACCTTCCGGATGGAGAAGTAAGCCGTCTTGATGAGATCAAGAGTCTGCTGCGAAACCGGAGCCTTGGTTCATTTAAATTCACCCCACTTCATGAGGAAGATTCTAATATCACTGATAATGAATTCATTGAGATGGTTAAGAAAGGAAAAAAACACTGTTTCCTGGGTGATGTTTTCCAGATAGTGCTCTCACGCCAGTTCACCCAGCAGTTCAGGGGAGATGAATTCAATGTTTACAGGGCTCTGAGAAACATCAATCCTTCACCTTACCTGTATTATTTTGACTTTGGAGGGTACAAACTTTTCGGATCATCACCCGAAGCTCAACTTGTTATTGAGAAAGGTGTGGCAAGGATCAATCCTATTGCCGGTACGTTCAGACGATCAGGTGACGACGAGGAGGACAGGATGCTGGCTATTGACCTCGCAAACGACACCAAGGAAAATGCCGAGCATGTTATGCTGGTTGACCTGGCCAGAAATGATCTCAGCCGTAATTCTGACAAGGTATCATTAAAGACTTTTCGTGAAGTTCAGTTCTATTCGCATGTTATTCACCTTGTATCAGAAGTTACCGGAGAATTAAAGTCAGGATTCAATCCTGTCAGAATATTCGGAGATTCATTTCCTGCAGGCACTCTCTCGGGAGCTCCAAAGATAAAAGCCATCGAGCTGATAGACACAATCGAAAACAGGAACAGAGGTTTCTACGGAGGGGCTATAGGGTATATAGGATTTAATGGTGATATAAACCATGCAATAACTATACGTTCGTTCCTGAGCAGGAATAACACACTATTTTACCAGGCAGGAGCCGGCATAGTGGCTGCCTCAAATGAAGAAAGCGAACTGAAGGAGGTTAATAACAAGCTGGGTGCACTTAAAGCGGCAATTGCTTCAGCATCAGAAATATAAAATATAAATTATAAAACATGAAAATCCTGGTAATTGACAATTATGACTCATTCACATATAATCTTGTTCACATTCTGAAAGAGCTTACAGGTAATGCGGTAGATGTATTCAGGAATGATGCAATCACTCTGAATGAGATCGGGAATTACAACAAGATAGTAATATCACCAGGCCCGGGGATACCTGACCAGGCAGGGATAATAAAAGATATGATAAGAGAGTTCGGCTCATCAAAAAGTATACTTGGAGTTTGCCTTGGATGCCAGGCAATAGCTGAAGCATATGGAGGAAGCCTTATAAACCTGAAAAAGGTCTATCATGGTATTGAAACTGATATCATTGTCGAAGAGAAAGAGGAGCCTGTTTTTAAAGATATTCCATTCAGATTCAGGGCAGGAAGGTATCATTCATGGGTAGTCGATGAAAAATATCTTCCTGCAAACCTCAGAATTACTGCAAAGGATGATGAGGGTTATATAATGGGTATATCACATACCGAATATGATGTGAGAGGAGTCCAGTTTCACCCTGAATCAGTAATGACAATACATGGTAAGCAAATGCTTCAGAACTGGATAAACATTTGAATAACAGAAATTAAACAATAAAAAATAATTTATGAAGGAGATTCTGCAAAAGCTGACATCACATCTCACACTTGAGAGAGAGGAGGCAAAGAATATTCTCAGGAAGATAGCGGGAGGAGAGTATAACAATTCCCAGGTTACCTCTTTTTTGACAATATATATGATGAGGATGATAACTGTACAGGAGCTTGCAGGTTTCAGGGATGCTTTACTTGAACTTTGCCTGGTAACTGATCTTTCGGAATTTGATACAATTGATCTCTGCGGTACCGGAGGTGACGGGAAAAACACATTCAACATATCAACCCTGTCGTCCTTTGTAGTGGCAGGGGCAGGCGGAAAAGTCACAAAACATGGTAATTACGGAGTGTCATCAGCATGTGGATCGAGCAATATCATGGAATATCTCGGTTATAAATTCACAAATGACAGGGATGTTCTGAGGAAGCAACTTGATGTTGCCGGGATATGTTTCCTTCATGCCCCTCTGTTCCACCCGGCAATGAAATCGGTTGCGCCAATAAGGAGAGAGCTCAGCCTGAAAACTTTCTTCAACCTGCTGGGACCTATGGTGAATCCCTCATTTCCAAGGAGTCAGATAATCGGTGTCTGGAATCTTGAAACAGCCAGACTTTATAATTACATATACCAGCAAACAGATAAAAACTATACTATCCTTTATTCTCTTGACGGGTATGATGAGATTTCACTTACCAGCGAATTTAAACTTATATCGAATAATGAGGAGGAACTTTTATCTCCTGAAAAAGCAGGATTTACCATGTTGTTGCCGGCGGACATTGAAGGAGGAATAACAGTTGAGGAGTCAGCACGGATATTTATGGATATTATTGAAGGAAAGGGATCCAATGCCCAAAATTCGGTGGTTATAGCGAACTCCGGCATAGCCCTGAAAAAGATTTACCCTGAAAAAAGCCTGCCCGATTGCTTCAGCCTGGCTGAAGAGTCGCTTATGGGAGGCAAGGCATCACAATCGCTGAATAAACTTCTTAAGCTCTGAATAAATGGAAATACTCAAAAAGATAGTCAGTGTTAAAAAAATGGAGATTATTGATGGCAGGAAGTACCTGCCAGCAGAAAAACTAATGAAATCTCCGCTTTTCGAAAGAACTCCGGTTTCATTTTTTAATGCATTAAATAATCCATCTCCCTCCATAATTGCAGAATTCAAAAGAAAATCTCCCTCAAAAGGAGTTATCAACAATATTTCCAGACCCTTAGAAGTTGCAAGAGGATATATTGAAGCAGGTGCTTCAGCCATTTCAGTGCTCACTGACAGAGAGTTTTTCGGCGGGGAAAATAATGATCTTACTTCTGTTTCATTATCCTCTGAAGTTCCGGTTTTGAGAAAAGACTTTATTATAGATGAATACCAGGTTATTGAAGCAAAATCGATAGGTGCTTCAGCTATTTTGCTTATAGCTTCAATTCTGAGCAGAAAGGATTCCGAGAAACTGACAAGACTTGCATTAAGTCTGGGAATGGAAGTGCTTCTTGAGATACATGATATTTCAGATCTGGATAAGATGAATAACAGTATCAGGATAATAGGTGTTAATAACCGCAACCTGAATACCTTTAAGATAGATAGAAATAATTCAATTGCTCTCCTCGGCAAGTTACCCAAGGATTGCCTGAAGGTTGCCGAAAGCGGATTTAATTCAGCAGAGGAGGTTAAGATGATGTTTTCGGAAGGTTATGATGCATTTCTGATTGGAGAAAGATTCATGCGTTCTGATGATCCGGGAAAAAGCGCGGCTGAATTTATATCAGGTCTGAAATAACAAAATGATGAAACTCAAAATTAAAATATGCGGGATGAGGGATCCCATGAATATTCTGAAAGTAGCAGAACTGGAACCAGATATAATGGGCTTCATCTTTTATCCCTTTTCGCCGAGGTATGCAGGTGACATAATCGATGAAACTCTTCTTTTACAAATTCCTTCATCTGTCAGCAAAGCCGGTGTATTTGTAAATGATAATGAAGAACATATAACTGCTGCTTTTAAAAAAAATTCTCTCGATATAGTCCAGCTTCATGGAGATGAACCACCCTCACTTTGCAGGAAGCTGAAAGAAAAAGGGATAATTGTGATCAAGGCTTTCAGTATGAGCAGGGATAATCCTTTCAGTCATTGTAATGAATATGCCTCTTTTACTGACTACTTTCTGTTTGATGCACCGGGTTCAGGATCAGGAGGCTTTGGCAGACAATTCAACTGGAGGATGCTTGAGGATTATAACTTAGATCAACCATTCTTTTTAAGCGGAGGGATTTCTCCTGAGGATGTTCATAAAATAAGTGAAATAAAAAATCCTTCTCTCTTTGGAATTGATATCAACAGCAGGTTTGAGATCATGCCGGGAGTAAAAGACACAGAGTCGATCAGAGATTTTCTTACCGCAATCAGACAACCAGAATAAGCAATTATGAACAAGACATTTTTATCAGATAAAAACGGGTATTACGGGGATTTCGGGGGTGCTTTTATTCCTGAGATGTTAAGACAAAATGTTGAATCACTCAGGGATGCATATTTCGATATAATTGAATCAGAAGAATTTACAAAAGAATTCAATCTACTCCTTGCTGATTATGCAGGAAGGCCATCACCGTTATTTTTCGCCGGAAGACTCAGCAACAAGTACGGGGCAAAAATCTACCTAAAGAGGGAAGATCTCAATCATACCGGCTCACATAAGATAAATAATACCATCGGACAGGTTCTGCTTGCAAAAAAAATGGGTAAAACCAGGATCATAGCTGAGACCGGAGCTGGTCAGCATGGAGTGGCAACAGCAACAGTATGTGCTCTGATGGGGCTTGAATGTGTAGTCTACATGGGTGAGCTCGATATGGCCCGCCAGGAACCCAATGTAAAACGTATGGAGATGCTTGGAGCCAGTGTAGTTTCAGCCACGTGTGGAAACAAGACTCTTAAAGATGCAACTAATGAAGCTCTGCGTGACTGGATCCGTAATCCTGAAAACACTTTCTATATCATAGGATCGGTTGTGGGTCCTCACCCCTACCCGGATCTGGTTGCAAAGTTCCAGTCGGTGATAAGTAAAGAGCTGCTATACCAGCTGAAAGAAAAGGAAGGAACCGAAGATCCTGATTACATCATTGCATGTATCGGGGGAGGCAGTAATGCTGCCGGTATTTACTTTAACTATCTGAATAGGAAGAATGTTAACCTTATAGGGGTGGAAGCTTCAGGGATGGGGATTGATTCAGGCGAGACTGCTGCAACAATTGCTGTCGGCAGCCCTGGTGTAATACATGGAAGCAAAACCCTGCTGATGCAAAATAATGATGGTCAGATAACAGAACCATATTCCATATCAGCAGGGCTTGACTACCCCGGAGTAGGACCTCTTCATGCCTGGCTTGCCGGCACCGGAAGGGCAAAATATCTGAACGTGACCGACAGGGAGGCTATAGAAGCCGCTTACGAGCTCACAAGACTTGAGGGTATAATTCCTGCACTTGAATCAGCGCATGCGCTTGCAGCGTTAAGGAAAATAAAAGTCTCAAAAGATGATATTATTGTTATTAATATTTCTGGCAGGGGAGATAAAGACATGCAGGCATACAGTGCCTCAGGAAGTCTCATAGCCGATCATATTGAAATCCAATCCAAAACTGTTGACAAATGAACCGAATAAACCGGCTGCTCGGCAAAAAAAAGAAAAATATACTTTCAGTTTACTTTACTGCAGGTTTTCCCGAACTCGCTGACACAGTTGAAATAATAACTGAGCTTGATAAGGCAGGTGTGGATCTCGTTGAGATAGGGATCCCATTTTCCGATCCTGTTGCCGATGGACCTGTTATCCAGAGAAGCAGCGAAAAGGCACTAAAGAACGGAATGTCACTAAATATCCTTTTCAGTCAGCTGAAATCCATCCGGGACAAAACTGATATCCCCCTTATCCTCATGGGGTATTTTAATCCGATATACAGGTTTGGAGTGGAAAGATTTATAGATAAGTGCAGGGAAACAGGTATTGATGGAACTATAATTCCTGACCTTCCTGTTGAGGAATACAGATTGAATTATGATTCTTTTTTCTCCGAAAACGAAATAAATAATATTTTTCTGGTCACGCCTCAGAGCAGTGATCATAGAATAAGATATCTCGACTCAATATCAAAAGGCTTCCTATATGTAGTTTCGACTGCAGCAACAACAGGCAGCAAAAAAGAATTTGACCCGACACACCTCGACTATTTCCGCAGGCTGAAAGACATGGATCTTAAATCTGCCAGGCTTACCGGGTTTGGCATTTCAAACAGTGTCACATTCAGACAGGCATGCGAATATTCCAACGGGGCCATCATTGGCAGCGCTTTTATAAACATACTGGAGGAAGAGGGTAATTTATCAGTAAAAATCAATAAGTTTACTGAAATGTTCAGATTGTGAGTGGAACTGATAATAAGCATGGCAAATTTTTCGGGCCGGTACAGGTTTATATGGGATATGTATTTATTGCCTGTGGTCTTCTTTTCCTTTCTTATTCTCTTGCAACAATATTGTTCTTAATACCGGGGGCTTTCATGGCTTTTACCAGTACTGGAACAATTATTGATACTGAGAACAAAAAAGTCAGACCTTATACAAATCTTTTTGGCTTCATAAGATCAGGAAAATGGATTGAAACATCAGAGTTCTGCAGATTCAAAATAGAGAAATCAAACAGAAGATATACCTCCTACAGCAGGTCAAACATGCAACTGGATATGAATATCACCGACTTAAGTTTGTTGCTGACAGATAAATCCGGAAGAAAGAAAGTGCTTATTAACAGATTTAATAATTTTGAAGATGCCAGGAAGGAAATGGATGAGCTGAGCAGGATTCTGTTTACTGAGAATACAAATATTCTGTAAACTTTATATATGCCACAAAGGCGCTAAGGCGCTAAGGATAACTAAATAAGAGTGGTAAATTTTAAAGGGTAAAATGATATCATCAAAAAAAACAGAGGAGATAATAGAAGATATTGTCAGAAGGCAACTACCTGCAAATGAAAGCAGTATCTACGGATTTGCTGATCTGACCGGATTACTTGATCCAGTATTTAAAGGATTCAATTATGGTATATCTATCGGTCAGCATCTTGATAATAAAATATTGGATAAAATAACTGATGGACCTACCATGCAGTATTATGATCATTACAAGAAGGTAAATGACGATCTTACTTCTTTATCAGGTAGAATTGCTGAAGATCTGAACAGAAATAATATTGAAACATACAGAATAAGTCCAACTGTATCAAGCAGTGAACTTGATACTGTTTACCGGAAAACCCTCCGGACAGAACTTTCACATAAAATGGTGGCAACCAGGGCCGGACTTGGCTGGATAGGAAAAACCGACCTGTTGATCACAAAGGAGTTCGGTCCCAGGCTACGGCTTACCACAATCCTGATAAAAGAGATGGTAAGACCGAAAACAAAGCCAATGAACAGAAGCAGGTGCGGAAACTGTACCATCTGCATTGATAAGTGTCCTGCAAAAGCTGCCAACGGGAAGTTATGGAATACCACAATTGACCGTGATGTCTATTTTGACGCACATAAATGCCGTAATCAGTGTATCGAATTTGGAAGGGAACGACTCTCAAAAGAGGCCAGGGTATGCGGGATATGTGTAGCTGTATGCCCGATAGGTAAATAATTTAAATTCAGAAAAACTGATCATGAAAAACAGATTATTTGGAAATGAGATAGACAGGATGCCGGATTTTACGTTCAGCATGATGAAAGTACTTTTTGCTGTTTATTACTTTTTCAGGCCTGCCGGCAAGTATCTGAGCAAGTTTGGAATTGAGCCCGGTTATACTGTAGTCGATTACGGGTGCGGAACAGGAGCTTTCGTAAGGGATACTTCAGCACTAGTAGGTGACAAAGGAACTGTTTATGCTGTCGATATTCATGAAATGTCAATTTCCACAGTCAATAAGCTTATAGCAAAATATAACCTGTCAAATGTAATACCCGTTCTGACCGACGGATTAAAGACTTCAATAGAGAATGAAGCTGCAGATCTTATTTTTGCTCTCGATATGTTTCACATGGTATCCGATACTGATTCATTCCTGAAAGAGTTAAACCGGATTACAAAGAAGAATGGTACCCTTATAATTGAGGAT
>CAYLYN010000090.1:0-15867 GCA_964387565.1 uncultured Rikenellaceae bacterium
TTCCCCCAGTCATAGGTCTCATAGATACCTCCGTCGCCGCCTATATAGAAATGCTGTGTGTCATCCGGATCGATCCAGATTGCATGATCGTCTACATGTCGTTGGTTATTTCCTATCCTGTTCCAGGTTTTACCGCCGTCGGTGGTCACCTGTGAGACTGTTTCTGTACTGTAGACAATATCAACATTTTTTGGATCACATGTTATCTCATTGTAATACTGACCGCTTTCCCTGTGAGAACTCATCTTTTCCCATGAGGCTCCCCTGTTAACTGATCTGAAGAAACCACCTGATTCTCCGGCAGCTTCCATAATAATATAAAGAACATCAGGATTTACCGGAGAAATAGCTATTCCCATTCCTCCTATATCTGCTGTAGGCAGTCCTTTCATTATCTTATCCCATGTCTTTCCTCCGTCTTTCGATTTGTATACAGCAGACTCAGGACCTCCGCCAATTTTTGTATATACGTGTCTTCTGCGCTGCTCTGAAGTTGCGTAAATTACATCAGGATTCCGGGGATCGAGAACGACATTGTTGATGCCGGTGTTTTCACTTACGTTAAGAATTTTATTCCAGCTTTTTCCGCCATCGGTTGTCTTGTAAAGACCTCTGTCGCCACCAGGTCCCCAGATAGATCCTTCAGCTGCAACATAAACAACATCGGTATTTCGTGGATCAATCTCTATCATTCCGATCTGTCTTGATTCCTTTAATCCCATATTCTTCCAGGTAGCTCCTCCGTCTTCAGACTTATAAATGCCATCCCCATAACCGAGTTGTCTCTGGTGTGTATTCTCTCCGGTACCTGCCCAGATCACGAATGGATTTTCAGGATCAATTTTAAGACAGCCTATTGCATAGGAACCGTATTTGTCAAAAACTGGAGTCCATGTTGTACCGTTGTTGGTTGTTTTCCAGATGTTTCCTGCTGCCACTGCAGCATATATCTCAGAATGATTCTTTGGATTTACAGCAAAATCGGAGATCCTTCCGGATGCCCAGGCCGGGCCAATACTTCTGAAAGTCAGTCCTGAGAAAGTCGATGACAATCCGGATTCCTTTTTTTCAGGTTCCTTAGGAGTCTCTTTCTTTTTCTGGGAATGAGCAGGAGATGAGGAAAGTAGCAATCCTGCTGCCAGGCAAATTAAAACTATTTTTTTCATCATAATAAATCTTATAGGTTATATAAAGGTGTTCGCTAAGGTAATAAATTCCTTTTCGATATAATTGATACTGATCAGTCAAAATCAATTTACCGCAAAGGGCGCTAAGTTCCTTCCCGATTGATAACGGGAGCGATAGGAGTTTCGCAAAGTTCGCAAAGAATTAATTATTAAGGCTTTTACTTTGTGTGCTTTGCGAAACCTTAGCGTACTCTGCGGTTAAAATATTTGTAAGATTACCTGTTACATATCTATCTGAGGCTATCGGGATTGAACCTCCGGGGAATTAAAGAGATTATCATTCATCCTGTAAAATGCTCCTGTCTAAACAGGAATTTACTTACTTTGTATGACATTATAATTCATTTAAAATATGAAATCCATTAACGATATCCTGCTTAAGAGGAGAACAATAAGAAAATATACAACCGAACCCGTTGATGATAAGCTCCTGGATGAAATCCTGGAGATGGGATGCCGGGCTTCCACAGCGGGAAACATGCAGGTTTACAGTATAATAATTACCCGCGATAATGACAGGAAAAAGGAACTCGCTCCCTTTCATTTCAACCAGAAGATGACTACCGAAGCACCTGTAGTTCTTACTTTCTGTGCCGATTTCAACAGGTTCAGTAAGTGGTGCAGACTCAATAAAGCTGAGCCAGGTTATGATAATTTTCTCTCTTTTGTCACTGCTGCCATTGATGCCATTATTGTCGCGCAGACAGTTTGCATTGCAGCTGAGGCAAAAGGACTGGGAATATGTTACCTTGGCACGACCACCTATATGGCACATAAGATTATTGAGGCTTTGCAGTTACCTAAAGGAGTTGTTCCTGTTACAACGATAACCCTGGGCTGGCCGGCCGAAACACCCGAACAGGTTGACAGGCTTCCACTGGAGGCAATTGTTCATCAGGAGTTTTACAAAGATTACACTGACAGCGATATTGAATCATTCTACAGGGAGAAGGAGAGCAGGGCTGATTCACTTCAGTTTGTAAGGGAGAATAATAAAGAAACACTTGCACAGGTGTTTACGGATGTCAGGTATAAGAAGTCCGATAATGTTCATTTTTCTGAGATGCTGCTGCAGGTTTTGAAGGATCAGGGATTTATGGGCTAAGGGCGCAGGACGCAGGACGCAGAGAGTATAGCGTAGAACGTAAAGCGAAAAGAGAGGCTCCAGTTTCAAGGTTGCATGTTCTGGAACTTTATACTTTAAACCTTGGACTATAACGCCTGCCGCCTACTGTTCTCTCCTGGAATAGTAATGGATACTGGCCTGCTGAGTAGGAGTAATAACCAGGTCATTGATACAGACATGAGCAGGAAGGCTGGCACAATAATATATAACATTTGCAATATCATCACCTGTCAGGGGATCCACACCTTTATAAACAGAATCAGCTCTTGCCTTATCACCTTTAAACCTGACTATTGAGAATTCTGTTTCAGCCATCCCCGGAGCAATATGCGTTACTTTAATATTGTTCTTTACTAGATCAATACGCATTGCCTTTGATAATCCGTCAACAGCGAATTTTGAAGCACAGTAGACATTCCCATTCTCATAAGCCTCCTTACCGGCTATAGAACCTATGTTAAAAATGTGACCACTGTTTCGGGCCACCATAAGGGGAGATACAGCCCTTGTTACATAAAGCATCCCTTTCAGGTTTGTATCTATCATTCTCTCCCAGTCATCTATGTTGCCCTTGTCAATATGATCCATTCCTACGGCCAATCCTGCATTGTTTACGAGTATATCAATTGACTTCCATTCATCAGGAAGACCATTTATTGCTGCATTTACTTCATCAAGGTTTCTAACATCAAAGTGCAAAGAAAGTACCTTGGCTTTACCGGTTTTAAGCAACTCCTTCTGCAGCTCATCAAGCCTCTCTTTCCTTCTGCCTGTGATTATTACATTAAATCCGTTTTTAGAAAAAATCTGAGCCGTTGCTCTACCGAATCCGGCAGTAGCACCAGTAACCATAACTGTTTTGTTCATTTTGTAAGTGTTAAGTCAGGATAAAAATAAGAAAATTTGGAGATAAACTCACCCACAAAGAGCTATTGAAAAGTTGAAATCCATTAACCGCAGAGGTCGCGAAGGCTTTACTCAAAGATCGCAAAGAGCTTAATTATAAAATTTTAACTCTGCGTTCTTTGAACATTCTTGGCGTACTTTGCGGTTAAAAAAGGACTTTTCAATACCAACGTTTGGAATGGATTAAGATATGATAGTGAGGTTTTTGTGTGAGGTAAAAAATTCTATCTTTGCCCTTTTACAAAAATGAACGACCAGAATCCGGCAACAGCCGACAAGAGAGTCATCGTTGAATCAATGTTCGATTCTATTGCCTGGAGATATGATTTTCTCAATCATTTCTTATCATTTGGGATTGATCATCTCTGGAGGAGAAAGGCAGTCAGAATCATATCACGCTCATTTAGAAATCCCCATATTCTTGATGTTGCCACCGGTACAGCCGATCTTGCCATAGCAGCTATGAAGATCAATCCTTTAAAAGTGGAAGGAATAGATATATCAGCAGCTATGCTGGAGATCGGAAGAAAGAAAATTGCAAAAAAAGGATATTCGGAGAAAATAAATATACAAAAAGCTGATTCAGAAAGGATTCCGTTCAGTGACGACATTTTTGATGTTGCAATGGTTGCCTTCGGTGTGAGAAATTTTTCCGATCCTTTAAAGGGACTATCAGAGATGAAAAGGGTTTTGAATTTTAACGGAATGATCCTGGTTCTTGAGTTTTCAAAACCAACCTCTTTTCCGTTCAGGAATATTTATAATTTCTATTTCAGGAACATTCTTCCCTTTTTTGGAAGGATTTTCTCAAAGGACAAATCTGCCTACAGTTATCTCCCTGATTCTGTAAGTAAATTTCCTGATAATGAGAAATTTCTTGAGATGCTTGCAAAAGCCGGTTTCTCTGAAACCCGGCAGTTAAAACTTACTGGTGGTGTTGCTAGTATCTATACAGGCCTTAAAAGACCAGTACAATAATTATTATTCCAGGCAGTTTATTATCTTGGAACCCATAATCAAGAATCTACGCAGTTTGAAGCGACACTTAATCCATATAATCCCTGCAATCATTTTACTGTTTGTGAACAGCGTTGTATGGGGACAAAAGCAAAAACCCAAAAACGAATCGTGGTATGATGAGAAGACTCTCCATTTCGGTTTCAGCCTCGGATTTAACACAATGGACTTCAATATTACTCCATCACAGCAGTACCTTATGCAGGATTCCCTTTATCCTGATGTCTCCATTCTGAATCCTGGAATCAACATACAGATAGTCACTGACTTCAGGCCCGGAAAATATATGGACATAAGATTTCTTCCTGGTGTTTCATTCGGTCAGAGAGTTGTAAGGTATTATAAGGACCTCGAAATATATAATGATGATCAGAGGCTTGAGTCTTCATTCCTTGAATTTCCGCTTCTTTTCAAGTTTAAGGGAGACAGGCTTAACAATGTAAGGCCATATGTTATTACCGGTTTAAACTTCAGATATGATCTGGCAGCAAAGAAGGAATATGAGGATAAAGAACCCATTTACCTGAGACTTAAGAGGCCTGATTTGTATTATGAAGTGGGAACAGGCCTCGATTTTTACCTGACATATTTTAAGCTTTCGGTTGAACTTAAAATGTCTACCGGATTCAGAGATATTCTTGTTGGTGATCCGCCTCCTGGCCATGCTGAATACAGGAACGCTATTGACAAAATGAGGTCGCAGATATGGGTACTGGCATTTCATTTTGAGTGACGATGAGTAAACAGGTCCAGCTTAGTCTTACTCCCCAGGCAGCAGCCGACGAGAATGTTATAAAAAAGGCAGTCGTATCAGCCACTGGATGGAATAAAGAAAAGATTTCTTCAATCAGGATCTTGAAACGATCAGTAGATGCTCGTCAGAGGAACATTCGGGTAAACCTGAGCGTGGAGGTTATTTCGACAGATGAGCAGGTCCGGAATTTGATACCACCATTCAAAGCTGTGAATGTTGCAAATAAGAAGGAGGTAATAATTGTCGGCGCAGGTCCGGCAGGCCTGTTCGCAGCTCTCAGGTTAATAGAACTTGGTTTGAAACCTGTAATTATTGAACGGGGCAGGGATGTCTCATCAAGAAAGAAAGATATAGCACGAATCAGCAGGGAACATCTGGTTGATCCCGACAGTAACTATTGTTTTGGTGAAGGGGGGGCTGGAACCTATTCAGACGGCAAGCTATATACAAGGTCGAAAAAGAGGGGTGACAACCAGAGAGTCCTTGAACTACTTTGCATTCATGGTGCAAATAACAATATCCTTTATGAAGCTCATCCGCACCTCGGTACAGACAAATTGCCGGGAATCATTTCAAACATAAGAAAGACAATTATTGATTGTGGCGGCATTTTTATATTGGAAAAAAGAGTTACAGATTTCATTGTTGATTCTGATAAGATTTCTGGAGTGATAACATCAGAAAATGAAAGATTCCTGTCGCCTTTTCTGATCCTGGCCACCGGTCATTCTGCCAGGGACATTTATAGTATCTGCCAGAACCGGAATATTGATCTTGAGATGAAGTCATTTGCAGTTGGAGTAAGGGTTGAACACCCCCAGGTGCTGATTGACCGAATTCAGTATCATGGCAATGAAAGGGGCAGCTACCTTCCTGCAGCTTCATATTCTATTGCTAAACAGGTCGAAGGAAGAGGTGTATTCTCTTTCTGTATGTGTCCCGGTGGTTTCATAGTGCCATCTGCAACATCACAGGAGGAGCTGGTTGTAAACGGTATGTCTCCTTCAGGAAGAAATTCACCGTATGCAAATTCAGGCATTGTGGTTGAGATACGCAGCGAAGACCTTGCTGCTTACAGTTCAGCCGGTATAATGGCAGGTATCGAATTTCAGAAAACTCTTGAGAGGGATGCATGGATCAATGGTGGCGGGACTCAAAGTGCTCCTGCCCAGAGGCTTGCTGACTTCGTGTCAGGAAGAACATCAGGATCGTTGCCTAAAGTTTCATACTTTCCGGGAGTAACATCATCCCCACTCCATAGCTGGCTTCCGGAGGAAGTTGGAAAAAGACTCAGGGAAGGCTTTTCCCTTTTTGGAAAAAGCATGCATGGATACCTTACTAATGAAGCTGTTATTCTTGGCGTTGAATCAAGAACCTCATCACCGTTGAGGATTCCACGTGATAATGAAACTATGGAACATATAAGGATAAAAGGTCTTTATCCCTGCGGGGAGGGATCGGGATATTCAGGAGGAATTGTATCATCAGCTGTTGACGGAATGAATGTAGCTGAGACTATTGTTAAGAATATGAGGTAACGTATTTAGTATAAAGCTTGGAGCGTGGAGCATGGAGCATGGAGCATGGGGCGTGGGGCGTGGAGCATGGAGAAAAAAGCTATACCGCTGGCACCGTCCCGAAAACTATCGGGATGCAATCGGTGCCATAAATAAAAGCACGGATTGAAAATCCGCGCTAGCTATGCGTGGAGCCTGGAGCATTGGGCATCTAGAAAATAGCTGTATTGATAAATTGAGAAACTTATATAATTGAGATGAACTCTACTCAAAAAAACTATGTGATCCTAATCAGCTCAATAGCAGCACTGGGGGGATTGCTTTTCGGCTTTGATACTGCAGTAATATCAGGCACTACTCCATTTATTAAACCCTTTTTTAATCTCAATGATATCTGGCTTGGCTGGACAGTAAGCAGTTTGTTATTCGGATGCATAATTGGTGTTATTTCAGCCGGAAAACCCGGTGACCTTTTTGGCCGTAAAAGGACACTTATGGTTGCTGCTTTTCTTTTTGTCTTATCTGCATTTGGCTCAGCACTGGCAAACAGGCTTTCAATGTTCATTTTATTCAGGATAATCGGAGGACTTGGTGTAGGAGTTGCATCAATGTTATCGCCAATGTATATTTCTGAAATCTCACCTGCAGAAAAGAGAGGCAGACTGGTATCTTTCAATCAGCTTGCGATTGTGATAGGCATACTATTGGCTTTTATCTCAAATGCTTTGCTTGTTGACACAGGGGAAAACAACTGGCGCTGGATGCTGGCTGTTATGGGAGCGCCGGCTCTTTTATTCTTTGTATCACTTTTCTTTGCCCCTGAGAGTCCGAGATGGCTGGTTCAGAAAGGATTCTCAGATAAGGGATTTGTGATTCTCGAAAAGATCAATGGAAATGAGCAGGCACGACGAGAACTTATGTCTATTGAGGAATCTGTTAAGGAAGAGAAGGACAGTGGTACCTTTCGTGAAGTATTTTCTCCGCGTATGAGACCAATTTTGTTTATTGGCGTTTTTCTGTGTGTCTTCAGCCAGATCACAGGTATAAACTCCATCATGTATTACGCTCCGGTGATCTTTCAAAGTATTGGTGCTGCCGCAAGCAGTGCTGTTACCCAGACAGCTGTTATTGGAGGAGGTAACCTCATATTTACCTTCGTTGCAATTTCGCTTATTGACAGACTGGGACGTAAACCTCTGCTTATTGGTGGTGTTTCCGGAATGATAATATCCCTGACAACAATTGCCACAGCTTTTTACTTTAAGAGGACCGAGGGATATATTATCCTTATATTGATCCTTATGTACATAGCATCATTCTCAGCCTCTGTGGGAGCTGTTACCTGGGTTATAGTTTCTGAAATATTCCCGAATAAACTCCGGAGCAAAGCTATGTCAGTCTCTATCGTATCACTCTGGATTGCGAATTTCTTGCTGATCCTTATTTTCCCTCTGATGCTTAACAGGCTGGGAGGAGCAGGATCGTTCCTTATCTTCAGTGTTATGTGTGTTCTGCTTTTACTTTTTACAATATTCAGGGTTCCTGAAACCAGGGGAAGAACTCTTGAAGAACTGGAAAAAATTCTGATCAGGAAAGTGATTTAATTTTCATCTTGTTTCTTACCTGATAGTGATTTTCTGGGAGAATACCGAGAAAACCACCGAAGCTGCCATACCAACATTCAATGACTCAATACCTGGCCTGGATTTATCTGCACCTGGAATCATTATCTTATCTGAAATCAGCGGTACCAGCTCACCTGATATGCCTTTTGATTCATTTCCAAAGATTATAATCCCTTTATTATCAAGTTTATGATCATATATGCTTATTCCTTCAAGCATAGTGCCGAATACAGGCAGTCCCTTCTTTTTTGCAGTAGACAAAAATCCCTTAAGATCAGTATAATGAACATTTACATGTAAGATAGCACCCATGCTTGCCTGTATTACTTTCGGATTATATACATCAACGCAATCCATTGAGCAAATAATATTCTTTATCCCGAACCATGCTGCAGCCCTGATTATTGTACCAAGATTTCCCGGATCCTGAATACAGTCGAGAGCTGCAGTCAACCCTTCAGATATTTTGTCATAATCGAATTGAACATCTGGTCTCATGGCAATGGCAATTGCATTATGCGGAGTTTTAAGTGAACTCAGCTGCCTGAGTTCATCATAGCTTACACTTTCTGTTTCATCAATAAGACTGAGCAACTTATGATCGAGAGAGTTTATAAATTCCGGTTTTGCTGCCAGAATCTTTAAGCGCCTTCCCGCTATAAGAAATTCCCTGACCAGCTTATCTCCTTCTATAACGAAAAGATTTTCTTCATCCCTGTTCTTTTTTTTCTGAAGACCTGTAATAAATTTTGATCTGTTCCTGCTGATCATGGTTCTTGTTTTTTTTCATCAATTACCCGGACTTAAATTTAGCAAACTTTATTAAACTTATCAATTCCTCCATGACCAAATGGTGGGTGAATAAGATTATTATTAATATATTTGAATGCCAGTCTTACAGATGATTCTGGTAGAATTTATTATTGAATATGAGGAGGATAAGAGTCTGGATATTTCTTTCACTGGCTGTTCTGGCAATGATATTATTCTCCTGTAATCCAACCAAATATGTGCCTGAAGGAGAAACTCTCCTTGATGAGAATAAGATAAAAGTCAGCAACGAGGGTATTAAACCAGCAGATATGGAGCCTTACCTTAAGCAAAAGCCCAACAAGAAAATCTTCGGTGCAAGATTTCATCTTGGGCTTTATAATCTTTCAAACATTGAAAAAGACAAGGGTATTAATAAATGGTTGAGAGAAATCGGTGAAGAACCTGTAATTTTTGATCCATATGCTGCAACCAAATCAGTAGGTCAGATAAAATCTTATATATCATCCAAAGGGTACTTTGACGGTAAAGTAGACGATGAGATTGAAACTGTCAAGAACAAGTCATCGGTATATTATAATGTCGAGATCAAAAAACCATACAGGATACGGAATATCACATATGAGATCGCAGATTCTAATCTGCTGTCATTATTCGTTTTTGATTCAATAAACAGCATCATTGAAAGGGGCAAACCCTATGATGTTGATGTGATGCAGCAGGAGAGGCTCCGGTTTGAAAAGCTTGTAAGGGATCATGGGTTTTATGAATTTTCAAGCGATTACATTTCCTTTGAAGCAGATAGTACAGTTGGAGACCGTCAGGTCGATATCAGGTATGTGGTCAGGAACTATCCCAAAACCGATGAAAATAACCTGGTTAAGCTAGTCCCCCATTCTATCTTCAGGATCAATAACATCTATATTTATCCGGAGTATATACCTCGCGATGCTCTGGAAGAAGGAGATGCGTATTTCAGGGATCTTGATACTACTTATTACAGGGGTTATTATTTCATCGGAAAAGAAAAGATACCTGAAGTAAAATATGATTTTATAATTCAGTCACTTTACCTGAAGCCGGGTGCGACCTATAACATGACAAATACCGAACAGTCGCGGACTCACCTGTTGGGTTCGAAGGTGTACAGGCTGGTAAATATCTCATTCAGTGAATTTACAGGCAACCCTGATCTTAATGTTGATTACAGGAGCATTGATTGCATCATCCAGCTTACTCTCCTTAGCAAACAGTCATATAAAGTAGAGCTTGAAGGCACACATTCAGGCGGAAATCTGGGGGGAGCTTTAAACCTGATCTATCAGAATAAAAATCTGTTTCATGGTGCTGAGTTATTCAGCATGAAGCTCAAGGGAGCCTATGAAGCGATGAGGCAGGAGGGTAAAAGGCTTGAACCAACCCAGGAATATGGTGTGGAAACAAGCCTGCGGTTGCCCGATTTTCTGCTGCCATTTCTTAAAAGTGAGGAATTTGTGAAAAAGTATAATCCCACAACAACAGTGGTAGCAGCCTATAATTACCAGACTATGCCTTTTTATACCCGTTCGATGGCAAATGCTACCTTTGGTTATAACTGGAAAACCACTTTGTACCAGGAACACTTTATAAATCCCTTACAGTTTAACTTGATAAAACTGCCTTCCATCGACTCAGTATTTTTATCAACTATTGAATCTTCCTCATACCTGGCATATGCATATAAGGATGTACTTATCCTCGGTGGCAGCTATTCCTATATTTTCAATAACCAGTCAATCAAGAAATCAAGGGACTATTGGTTTTTAAGGGTCAATGCTGAAACCTCAGGAAACATGCTTTCCCTCCTGAAGGATATTTCCGGAGCAGAAAAAACAGACGGGACATATAATTTTCTTAATCAGCCATTTGCTCAATATTTCAGAACTGATCTCGACCTCAGGTATAACTATGTAATAAATGAAGCAGCCTCTATGGTATACAGGGGATTCTTCGGGATCGGGATACCTTATGGGAACTCAAAGGCAATTCCATTTGAAAAGCAATACTTTGGCGGTGGTGCAAACGGAGTCAGAGGCTGGCAGGTCAGGACCCTGGGTCCGGGTTCATATGTGCCTGATACAACTTTTCTTAATCAGACTGCAGATCTTAAGCTGGAGCTCAATACAGAGTACAGGTTCAAACTTTTCTGGATCCTCGAAGGTGCCGTTTTTATTGATGCAGGAAATATATGGAACTACAGGGAAGACCCGGGCAGACCCGGTTCCAGGTTTAAACTGAATAGTTTTTATAAAGATATAGCTGTAGGCACAGGTGCCGGAATAAGATTTGACTTCAGCTTCTTCCTTGGCAGGATCGATTTTGGAATGAAACTAAGGGATCCGGTAATCCAGGAACGCAATAAATGGATTATTTCTCAGCGGCCATATGAGCGAAATGACTTTACTGTTGTAATAGCAATAGGATATCCTTTCTGAAATTCCGGGATTTCTGTCAGCTTTTTATTATATTGCATAGTTGTTCGCTGCAATGTAATAAGTTCAGATATGAAGTCAGATTTTTCGTCACTCCGGAAATGGTTTGGCTATACCCGTAGGGAAAGGAGATCTTCCTTTATGCTTTTAATCCTGATAGCCTTTGTTATATTAGTGAGATACTTTGTACCTGGAAAAAATATTCCGGTGGAGTATGTCAGAATTGCTCAGAATGAGATTATAACAGACACTGTTGCAGTTAAAGCTTACAGGGAAAACAAAGTACCATTAACCGGAACACATTTCCAGAGGGATAAAAAGAGTAATATAGTTGATCTTAACAGGTGCGATACCTCTGAACTGATAAGACTTCCCGGTATAGGACCGGTACTCTCAGTCAGGATTATAAAGTATCGTAATCTTCTGGGTGGATATGCAGTTAGAGAGCAGCTGAGGGAAGTTTACGGTCTAAGACCTGAAACCTATGAGACCATTAAGGACAGGGTAACTGTTGACTCATCATGTATTGAAAGGATAGAGATTAACAGTGCTGATTATAAAAGACTTTCAAGGATGCCTTATTTTGAGAAAGGTCAGGTTAATTCCATTCTTAAATTCCGCGAACTTGAAGGCAGGATAAAGAGTATTGATGAGCTTGTTGAGAATAAGCTGATAGGAGAGGAAACAGCAAAAAAATTAAAGCCTTATCTTAAGTTTTAAGGAGGAAAAAGCACGTATTACAAATCCGCCCCAGCAAATTGCTTTGCGAAATTTGCGTCCTTCCTTTGCGCCCTTTAAGGTTAATTTATTTTCACTTTATCATTTTCCGATTATTCTCTTTTTTCTTGTAATTGTCCTGAATTTTTACTACTTTTATTAACAGCTTTATTGTAAACGGGAACTATAAATTTGATTCAATTATATTAAAAACCAGCGTATATGAGAAATTTAAGTCCATAAATGTTTTGAAATCATTTTTTCTATTTCTAACTTTGCGCCTCATTTAAAAATGAATTTTTTAATTATGATCATTGTACCATTAAAGGAAGGCGAAAACATAGAAAGAGCTTTAAAGAAGTTCAAAAGGAAGTTTGAAAAGACGGGAGTGATCCGCGAATTACGTTCACGTCAGGCTTTTGTAAAACCTTCAGTACGCCGTAGAGAAGAAATCAAGAAGGCTATGTATGTTCAGAAGATGCAGGAGAGCGAAGAGTAGTTCGCCTGCTGTATCTTGTTTATAACATATAATATAACAGATATGGAGGTTCCTTTATGAATTACAAGGAATCGTTCTTACAATATCTGAAGATTGAAAAGCGGTATTCGCCGCATACTGTAAGATCGTATTTAAACGATCTTGATCAGTTTGAATGTCACCTTAATGAATCAGGGCATTCAGGTAGTGCTTCAGATGTAACATCACATGACATTCGTACCTGGATAGTCAGTTTACTCGACAACGGGTATTCTGCTGTTTCAGTTCACCGGAAAATTTCCTGTCTCAGGGTCTGGTTCCGGTATATGCGAAAGGAAGGGATTCTCAAAACCGATCCTATGCAAAAGATTGTTGTTCCAAAGCGCAAAAAGAATCTGCCGGCATTTATTGAAGAAAAGGCTATGATTGCCCTGCTTGATGATGTTGGGTTTGAAGATGATTTTGCAGGTATACGGAACAAAACAATAATAGAGATGTTATATCTTACAGGTATGAGACGATCGGAACTGATAGGTTTAAAGGATGCTGATATAGATATGGTTGAAGCAACTGTTAAGGTTACAGGTAAAAGAAACAAGCAGAGAATTATACCTCTGCTTAAGCCATTCATAAAAAACCTCGAAACTTATATCATAAAAAGAGATGAAAGTACAGGTAATGTTAAGGCTGACTGGTTTTTTGTGACTGATAAAGGAAATAAACTTTACGATAAATACGTATATAATATAGTAAAACAATACCTGAGTGTTGTAACAACTTCCGACAGGAAAAGTCCTCATATTCTCAGGCATACTTTTGCAACGCATATGCTTAATAATGGTGCAGATCTTAACTCAATAAAGGAATTGCTCGGACATGCAAACCTGTCGGCAACCCAGGTTTACACGCATAACACATTTGAGAAGCTTAAAAAAATATATAAACAGGCTCATCCAAGAGCCTAACACTTAAATAATAGGAGGTAATATCATGAACATTCAGATTCATTCAGTACGGTTTGATGCCGACAAAAAGCTGATCGACTTTGTTCAGCAGAAACTGGAGAAACTTTCACAGTTTGGTGAAGATATTGTTAATGTCGAAGTATTTCTGAGGCTTGACAAGGATCAGGACAGGGAGAATAAAATTAGTGAAATTAAGCTGGATGTATCGGGAAAACCTCTGTTCGCAAAGAAACAGAGCAAAACTTTTGAGGAGGCAACTGATGGTGCAGTTGACGCGCTTAAGAAACAGATTACCAAGCATAAACAAAAGAAACGGGGGATGTGATCGTGCTATTTTCAAAAATATGTCATTTTATTTTGATTAATAAATTTTAAATTCATACATTTGCAAACCGTTTTTTAAGGGTGAATTATGCTCTTACGGTGCGTTCTTTAAATTGCCGATGTAGCTCAGTTGGTCAGAGCAGCTGATTTGTAATCTGCAGGTCGGGGGTTCGAATCCCTTCATCGGCTCTTGAAAGATTTGTAAATGTGTGTCTTAGGAGTAAGACTCTGTTTATAGGGGGGAGATACCAAAGCGGCCAACTGGGGCAGACTGTAAATCTGCTGGCAAATGCCTTCGTAGGTTCGA
Organism: uncultured Rikenellaceae bacterium; assembly: GCA_964387565.1. GTDB lineage: Bacteria > Bacteroidota > Bacteroidia > Bacteroidales > VadinHA17 > LD21. Next base: position 14,166 of record CAYLYN010000090.1, read on the forward strand.
ATCCTGCTCTCCCCACTTAAGCAGAAATTAAGCCGTAAAAACAGTAAAATAAATGCTGGGCTACGGTGCTCTATGGACGATATAAGCGGGAGTAGCTCATCCCGATAGCTATCGGGAGGTAGAGCATGGTCCGCCTTCCTGGGCAACCAGGAAAAGGATCTTTGAGTAATAAATTGCGGGAGTAGCTCAGTTGGTAGAGCATTAGCCTTCCAAGCTAAGGGTCGCGGATTCGAGTTCCGTCTCCCGCTCACTTTTTGAGGCCAGAGTAGCTCAGAGGTAGAGCACTTCCTTGGTAAGGAAGGGGTCGGGGGTTCAATTCCCCCCTCCGGCTCAACAGGAGATTTTTGATTTACTTGATTATAGATAAACTAAATTTAATACGCTTGGAGTTATGGCAAAAGAAAAATTTGACAGGTCGAAACCGCACGTGAATATTGGTACAATCGGTCACGTAGACCATGGCAAAACAACATTGACTGCAGCGATCACTATGGTCCTTGCAAAAAAAGGTCTCTCTGAAATCAGAGATTTTGACTCAATTGATAATGCTCCTGAAGAGAAAGAAAGGGGTATTACTATTAACACTGCTCACGTTGAATATCAGACAGCAAACCGTCACTATGCACATGTAGACTGCCCGGGCCATGCTGACTATATTAAGAACATGGTTACTGGTGCAGCACAGATGGACGGTGCAATTCTCGTGGTTGCTGCTACCGACGGACCAATGCCTCAGACACGCGAACATATCCTTCTTGCACATCAGGTAAACGTTCCTAAAGTCCTTGTATTCATGAATAAAGTGGATATGGTTGATGATCAGGAACTGCTTGACCTTGTTGAGATGGAAGTACGTGATCTTCTCAATTTTTACAAGTTTGACGGAGATAACGCTCCCGTAGTAAGAGGTTCAGCTCTCGGTGCTATGAACGGTGAAGCAGCATGGGAAGATAAAGTTATGGAACTTATGAACTATGTTGATGAGTATATTCCGATACCTCCCCGTGACAACGAAAAACCATTCCTTATGCCGGTTGAAGATGTATTCTCTATCACAGGTCGTGGTACAGTTGCAACAGGACGTATTGAAACCGGAGTTGTTCTTACAGGTGACGAACTTGAACTTATCGGTCTTGGAGCAACAAAACGTAAATCAGTTTGTACCGGAGTTGAGATGTTCCGCAAGATCCTCGACAGGGGTGAAGCTGGTGATAATGTAGGTCTTCTGCTTCGCGGTGTTGATAAGAAAGAGATCAAAAGAGGTATGGTTCTTGCAAAACCAGGATCAATTACCCCTCATACAAAGATCAAGGCTGAAGTTTATGTTCTTAAGAAAGAAGAAGGTGGACGTCACACTCCATTCCATAACAAATATCGTCCTCAGTTCTATGTCAGGACTCTTGATATTACTGGTGAAATAACTCTTCCTGAAGGTACAGAAATGGTTATGCCTGGTGATAATGTTACAATCACAGTTGATCTTATCTATCCAGTTGCTATTAATGTCGGTCTGCGCTTTGCAATCCGTGAAGGTGGCAGAACAGTAGGTGCCGGACAGGTAACCGAGATACTTGAATAAAGGTTTTGGATATAATGTTGCTGATGTAGTGACGAGTCGCGACTCGTCACTACATTCAGCAACAAATATACACGGGTGTAGCTCAGTTGGTAGAGCACTGGTCTCCAAAACCAGGTGTCGGGA
>CAYLYN010000091.1:0-15832 GCA_964387565.1 uncultured Rikenellaceae bacterium
CTGGAATGTGCATCATGTCATGATGTGCATAATAAATACAATGTTCCTCATCTTCTTAAAATGAGTAACAATAACAGTCAGCTTTGCCTTACCTGCCATATGAAATAGGAAAGTCTGAATCTTTAAAGGTTAAAGGGCGGTTCATTGTCGCTTTTTTCAAAATATTTCAAAAGAATTGAAGGAATGATGAGAGTGATACTTTCCAGGATCTTCGGCATCCTTGTTTTTCTTGGGATTCTGGTTGCATGCACTCAGGATTTAAGCAAATCATCTGGTACCGATGATCTTGTGATCTATCCACCACCCCCCGACACAACCAGAATACAATATCTTACTTCTTTCAGTTCTTCACATGATATTATTGGTAAACAGTCTGCTTTCAACAGGTATATCCTTGGAGAAGAGGTACCTAAACCTATCATTAAACCATATGGGATCACAGTCAGAAATTCAAAGATCTATATCTGTGATTCCGGGCTGGGAGGGCTGGAAATCATTGATCTTGCGGAAAAGAAATTTGACTATTTTATTCCGGGCGGTTTAGGCCAGCTTCAATTGCCCCTTAATTGTTCGATTGATGAAAACGGGTCTCTGTATGTGGCTGATGGAAACCGCCGTCAGGTTGTCATTTTTAATAGCGAAGGCAAATATGTTTCCGCTTTAGGCGAAAAAAGTGAAAAATTTAAACCTACTGATGTTGTTGTGGAAGATGATACGATATGGGTTGCCTCTGTTAGCGACAGGAAGATCTTTGTCTATAACAGGATTAATAACAGTCTGTTGTTCCATTTTCCTGATGCGGAGCCTGGCGACGAAGCTTATCTCTACCAGCCTGTGAATATTAGTGTTGATCCTTTGTATGTTTATGTATCAGATATAGGAGATAACAAAATAAAGAAGTTTTCACATGATGGAAAGTATCTGGACTTTACCGGAGGTTATGGAAATTATGCCGGACAGTTAATGCGTCCCAAAGGAATAGCTGTTGACGATGAATCAAACCTTTATGTAGTGGATGCAGCATTTGAGAATGTTCAGATTTTTAATGAGGAAGGTGCTATTCTGATGTTTTTTGGCGGGCCATACAGGCGCCATGGAGACATGTGGTTGCCGGCCGATGTAGAAGTCTCCTACAGTGATCTTAATTTCTTCAGCTCTTTTGTCGATGAAAGTTTCAATCTTAAGTACCTGATTTTTGTTACAAATCAGTATGGTCCTGATAAAGTAAGTGTTTATGGCTTTGTAGGACCAAAGATACCCGGAAGAGATGAAGCAGGGAAGTAAACTAATATCAAAGATACTGATATTCCTGTTTATCCTGGTTGTGGTATCATGTTCCCCCAGGCTCAATAGAAATTTTCTTGCTTTTTTCTTTGATGGAGTACCTGTAAATGACTCTATTAAGAGTAAAAATTTGGAAGATAATTCCAATGAAGAGATAAGTGACAAGGACATTTTCAGGGCTGTACCTGTTGAACTGGGGAAAGAATATACCATACACTATCCATACAGGGAAAAGGAGTGCTCGAGCTGCCATGATGAAAACTCAAAGATCGACCTTATAATGGATCAGCCTGATTTGTGCTATATATGTCATGAAGATTACTCTCAAAAATATAACTATGTCCACGGTCCTGTTGCTGGTGGATATTGTACCACTTGCCATAATCCTCATTATTCAAAAGGGAAGAGTCTTCTTATAATGGAAGGACAGCAATTATGCCTTTTTTGTCACGTTTCAAAAACTGTTCTGAGCAATGAGGTTCATAATGACATTGCTGATACAGAATGTATCTTATGTCATAATCCGCATGGAGGAGAAGATAATACTATTCAAAACTGAAACCGGAATTGAGAATATTAAGTATCATAGTAGCTGTTTTTCTTGCTTCAGGGTGTAGTTTAACATTCTCCCAGCCAGTATCCAAAGGATTCTTCAACTCTCAGTCCTTGAATGGTATGGTGAAAATACAGAGTCTTTATCGTGAACAAAAGAGCATAATCGGTGATATAAATGAAAACCAGCGGAGTATTTACTTTATTGGAGGAATGATTATTAACACAGAAAGCTATTTGTGGAATCCGGAACTGGTTACTGTAAACCTCGATGTCGAATATAATCCTGAATCAAGAAAAGAGACCTATCTTCTTGTACCTGACAGAACAGAGGCCAGAACATTGAAGAAGTTGGATTTCAGAACATCAATCCTGCGTAATAAATCAATAAGCCTTAATAGTTTTGTCAATGTAAATCAGACCTACTTTAACCGGGAACTTCTAACCAATATTAAATCTTCAAACAGTCAGTGGGGAGGTATATTATCGTTTAATAACAGGATACTGCCAGCCAGTATTTCTTATCGCCAGGCTGACTGGGTTCAGAAGGAACTTCAGACGGGAAGGATATTTTCGATGAATCAGAATAATATTCTTGGGAGAGCATCAAGGTCTTTTGGTAACAATGATAAGCATGAACTGCTTTATTCAAGAGATGATTATAACTATAATTATGCTGGCTCCAATGAGGTAACTAATCTTATTAACAGGATTTCCCTGAATGATAATATTTATTTTGACAAAGAAAGAAAATACAATTTTAATTCACAGATTTCATATTACGACCAGGCCGGGAGTTATGCTTTCAATAAGATCGAAGCTATTGAACGACTAATGTTTAATCTTCCTTCAAATTTCAGGTTTACAGGTGGTTATACTTATTATCAGCTGAAGGATCCGTACCAGATCTTAACTCAGAACAGGATTTCCGGATCATTAAATCACAGGTTGTTTGAAAGTCTGAACACTAATATTTTCAGTGATTATTCAGATATAAATCAGACTGTATACTCAGAAAAGACTGCAAGGGCTGGAATTAATATAGATTATACCAAGAAGATAGGCAAAGGAAGGTTGAACCTGGCATATCGCTACTTTCGCAGTGATGTTGATATGACTGGAGAGTCATCCCAGGTAAGGATTTTAAATGAGGAACATCTCCTTTCCGATTCAAAAATCACTATCCTGAAAAAACCTTATGTTGATATTTCCACATTGATTGTAAAAGATGTTGCAGGAGTGATGATATATCAACTGAATTTTGATTACACTGTCACTGTAATCAACAATTATGTTCAGGTGCAAAGAATGCCCGGAGGTCAGATATCAGAAGATCAAACAATACTGGTTGATTATGTTGCAATTCAACCAGGATCTTACAGTTATAAAGCTGATAATAATTCCTATTCTGCCAGCATCATGTTATTTGGAAAACTGGTTGAGATATATTACAGAGGTTCGTCCCAGCATTATCATAATCTTAAAGAAACAGGGTTTCTTACCCTCGATTATTTTAATCAGAATGTATATGGGATTCGTTTTGATATAGGCTTCTCAGGGTTCGGGGCTGAATATGACAATTATCAAAGCAATATAATTCCATATATCAGGTACAGGTATTTTCTGGACCTGAATAAAAGTATTGCTTCGAAGCTGATAATTTCAGCCAACGGTAATATTATGGATTACACTGTAATTGCCGATAATACAGATCAGCAACATATCAATTTATCAGGAAAGCTGGCATATAATTTCAATTTCCGGACTAAAGCAGAAATTGAAGCAGGATACCTTAAGCAAATAGGAAAGAACATAGATCTCAACCTTTTTACCTCGCGGTTCGGTATCACAACAACATTCAGGCAACTGAATATCAAAGGAGGTATTAATTTATACAGCCGGAAATATTTGAATAGTGATTTTAATTTTTTCGGAACATTTATAGAAATGGCAAGAAGATTTTAAGAAATGATTATGATCGTTTATTTTATCTCAACGTTAATTTCATTACTGTCTTTAGGTAGAGTATATCAGAATCTGCCTGAATCAGGAAACCTGGATTGTATTGAATGTCATGGAGATCTGTTAAATAATAATGTAATCCATCCTGATCTTGAATCTTCATGTGATATTTGCCACAATTCTACAGGAGAGGATCATCCAAAGGAGAACGTCAGAGGATTTTCTCTTACTGAGAATATTCCTGTTCTATGCTTTATTTGTCACAGCGATTTACAGGAGCAATCAGAATCAGCTGAAGTTACTCACGGACCTTTTAGCAGCTCACCATCATGTCTTAGTTGTCATAATCCTCATTCCTCGGAAAACGCTAACCTTCTTAAAAAAGGAACAAATAATTTATGTCTTGATTGTCATAACCGGAGCATTTCCAGAGATTCTCTGAGAATCAGTAATATCAGGCAGAAACTTACAAATGCAAAATCAGTACATTCACCTGTTGATGATGGTTGTACTACATGCCATAACCCGCATTTTTCTGAGAGGAGAACTCTGCTGATAGCTGATTTCACGGATCAGCAATATATAAATGCAAAAAAAGAAAATTTCGATCTATGCTTTATTTGTCATGATTCAGATCTTTTTGATGCAAAAGAGACAGAGATTGCTACAAATTTCAGGAACGGAAGCATTAACCTGCACTATCTCCATGTTAACCGCGAAAAGGGCAGAAACTGTAATATGTGTCACGAGATACATGGATCAATAAATGACAGGTTAATCTTAGATAAACTTAAATTCGGGAACTGGGAAATGAAGTTCAGGTTCAATATTACAGAGAATGGAGGTAGCTGCCTAACCGGATGTCATAGTGAGAAATCATATGACAGGACTATCTTCAGTGAAGAAATTCCACCTGATCAACCTAAAAGTGAAGAATGAGATTAACGGTTTCTATATTGGTACTCTTATTAAGCAACAGTCTTCCGGCACAGGATCCGGTAAGAGAAACCATTACTACTGGTAATAACGACAGGTTTGTTTTGCATATTGCTTCAATACCCTCACAAGAAAGTGATGAAAGCAAAGGATTTTTTGAAAAAGTCTTTAACGTAATTGTGGGGAATGAACCGGTAATATATAACAATCCTGTAAATGTTTATGCTAATGGAGCCAGGGATTTACTGATTGTTAATCAGGGTGATGGAAGCATATTACATTATCTCGATGGGAAAACAACCAAATTACCTGTTTTCAGAAAAAATATCTCATTTTTCCCGTCACTGGTAGGTATATGTTCCATCGGAGATAAAGGGATCCTGGTTACTGATTCCGGACTGGACGAAGTATTATTATTTTCACCCGATGGGAAGCAATTCAGTATATTTATTGATTCACTTAAGCTCAAACGCCCTACGGGAATAGCATATTCAGCACTTAAAGATGAAATTTGGGTGGTTGAGACCGGAGAGCATCACATCTCTGTGTTCAACAGCAAAGGTGACAGGAAAAAGACTGTTGGGAAAAGAGGTGACGGGCCCCTTGAGTTTAATTATCCGACTTATATCTGGATTGATGGTTCAGGAAAGGTCTATATTGTGGATTCGATGAATTTCAGGATTCAGATATTATCTGCAAACGGCGAATATATTAGCTCCTTTGGCAAACAGGGAGATGTAACAGGTTCATTTGCACGACCAAGAGGAGTGGCAACCGATTCCTATGGTAATATCTTTGTGGTTGATGCACTTTTTAATGCAATTCAGATTTTTGATATATCAGGAAGATTATTATATTACTTTGGCACTCAGGGCAGGGGTGAGTTTCAGTTCTGGATGCCTTCAGGTATATTTATAGACAAGAATGATCTAATTTATATTTCAGATAGCTATAATGGGAGAATTCAGATTTTTCAGTTGAAAAAAAATAATCAGCATGAAAACCGGTAAATACATAATTATACTGTTCTTTTCCTGTGGTTCTCTGCTGCGCGCTCAGTCAGTTGTTAACACAGTACATAACTTGTCAGTAACAGGACCGGGCACCATAAAGGCTTCATCGGAAACAGAAGTATGTATTTTCTGTCATACCCCTCACCAAAGCAACCCATCGGGTCCTTTGTGGAACAGGGAAGACCCGGGTGCAACATATGTCCTTTATAACAGTACTACACTTCAGGCAGTGCCTGGTCAGCCTGATGGATCTTCAGTATTATGCCTCTCATGTCATGATGGGACTATAGCTTTGGGAAATATTATCAGCACGGCAGCAGACATAAGTTTTTCCGGAGGAGTTACCAGAATGCCTTCGGGAAGAAGTAACCTGACAACAGATCTGTCCGATGACCATCCGATTTCATTTCTATATAATTCCTCGTTGTCTGCTTCTGACGGTCAGCTTAAGGATCCCTCAGCAATTTCACATCCTGTGAGTCTTGAAAGCGGGAAGGTACAATGTACATCATGTCATGATCCACACAATAATACTTATAATGATTTCCTTGTCAGTTCAAACCAGTTTTCCGATCTGTGCTTTAAATGTCATGATCGTAATTACTGGGGACAGTCCAGTCATAACACCTCTACAAAAACGTGGACAGGTACAGGGACCGATCCCTGGCAGCATACCCCATATTCCAATGTTTCTGAAAATGCATGCGAAAATTGTCACAATCCTCATAATGCCGGAGGTAAATACAGGTTGTTGAATTATCTTGCAGAAGAAAGTAATTGTCTCAATTGTCATGATGGAAATGTTGCTTCGAAGAATATAAAAAACGAATTATCAAAGCCTTATATTCATAATGTCTACGGATACAATCTCACTCATGATGCCAGTGAAGCAGCCCTGACATCAAGTATGCATGTTGAGTGTGAAGATTGTCATAATCCTCATGCAGTTAAGCCTCTTTCGTCTGTCGCACCATCAGCCAGTGGTTTCATTCAGGGGGTAAAAGGTCTTAGCCAGACAGGTGCTCCTGTTTACCCCATTCAATATCAATATGAATTGTGTTACAGATGTCATGCTGACAGCCCTGGCAAAACACCGGGCCGCACAGCACGGCAGATAGAACAAAATAATGTAAGGCTTGAATTTGATGTTGGCAGTATCTCATTTCATCCTGTTGTCAGTGCCGGGAAAAATTTATCAGTGCCTAGCCTTATCGGGCCAACATATACTGAGTCAAGTATAATTTATTGTGTTGATTGCCACTCGAGTGATGGAACAGGGGCACCGTCGGGTCCTCATGGTTCAGTTTATCCTTCAATACTCAGGTACCGCTATGATAAAGCTGACAATACAGTTGAGTCAGCTTCTGCTTATGAGCTCTGCTACAGCTGCCATAGCAGGAGCTCTATCCTGGGTGATAATACATTTAAGGAACATAAGAAACATATTGATGATGAAAGAACCCCCTGTAATGTATGTCATGATCCACATGGAATAAGTAATTCACAGGGCATTTCAGATCAGAATACTCATCTCATAAATTTTGATGTTTCAGTTGTTTCTTCAAATGCCGGAGGAATTTTAAAGTTTGTGGATACGGGTTTGAACAGCGGGTATTGCATGTTAAGATGTCACGGGAAGACTCATGGTCCAGGGATGAACTACTGACATAAATAAGTAAAGATACAAAAAAATTATATATTATACCCAGACATTCAAAGGCAGCGACAGGGTAAATGAACTTCCTTTCATGAGTTCAGATTTTACAATTATTTTACCTCTATGAAGAGTAACAATTTTGTCAACAAGTGATAATCCTATTCCATGTCCTTTAGTCCCAATCGCATTCCCGGCACGGAAAAATGGCTGGAAAATCATTTTAATATCTTCTTCGGAGATACCAATTCCTTTATCGGAAAATACCATATAAATGCTGTTGCCCTGATTATATACGCTTATTTCAACAGTATGATTATCAGAGTATTTGCAGCCGTTATCAATTATATTGCTCAGAGCAGTTATCAGCAACTGCTCATTACCTTTAACCTGAAGTTTAGATTCGTCATCAATTGACTCTGAAAAGCTTATGGAAATGACATAGTGATCATGGATTTTTAAAATATCTTTCCTTGCAATCCAGAGTATTTCATCTATCCTTACAGGACTGAAATCAGTCTCAGAGAATTCAGAACTGGCCTGCGCTAACTGGAGAAGACGGTTTGAAATATTATTCAGATTTTTAATATTTCCAAGGGCAGAGGCTATCGCATTTTTGTATTCTTCAGTTTTTCTTTCATTCATCAGAATCACTTCGAGCTGCCCGGTTATTACTGTAAGAGGAGTACGCAATTCATGCGATGCATTAGCTATGAAGTTTTTTTGAGTTTTAAATGCAGCTTCAATCCTTTCAAGCATTTTATTAAATGTCTGACCAAGGCGTGCAAGTTCGTCTTTTCCATTTCCTTCAGATATCCTTGAATCAAGATTCAGAACACCTATCTCATCAACCTGGGTCATAATATCAGAAATGGGAACTAATGCTCTGGAAACAAAGATTCGTCCTGAAATAAATACAACAATCATACTAATAAAAAAGACGACAAAAAGACTTATCTTGAGTCGTTTAAGTTTGGCCAGGCCATAAATATCAGTAGCAGCTGCAAATACGACATATCTGTCGTATTTTCCGGTATAAAACTGGCCAAGTATCTCATATGATTTTTGTTTAAGACGAACCTCTTCCTTTAACCTTACATCTGTAATTAACTGTGGTGAAATATTCAGGAGATGATCATCATCGGTGCTGTATACAATTCTGTCATTGAAATCAAAAATGATGATTTTTTCATTTGGAAGACTTACCGGATTGTTCTTTTCAATTCTTTTTAGTAGTTCCGCATCTATTTCATCTATTTCAATCAGCATCTGAGCTACCATCTTTGCCTTACTGCCCAGCCGGTCATAAAACTCCTCCTTTCTTCCGCCTGAGAAAGAGATATATACTGAGAGCGAGGAGAAAACGAGAATCAGAGCAACAATGGCGACAAACTGGAATAATAATTTTTTCCTGATTTCCATTACGATTCATCAATATAATATCCAAGTCCAACCCTGGTATGTATCAGCTTCTGTTCAGAATCCTTATCAATTTTTTTTCTTAATATGCTTATATAAACATCTACGACGTTTGTGCCGGTGTCAAAAGTTAAATCCCATACTTTTTCAGCAATTTCTGCGCGGGATACCACTCTGCCCTTATTTATCATTAGAAACTCAAGAAGCTCAAATTCTTTGCCTGTCAGCTCAATGCTTTTATCTTTTCTTGTTGCAGTTTTTTTGTTGAGGTCAAGAATAAGATCAGAAATTTTGATCTGTCTGGATGTCTGGATCAATCCTGATGTTCTTTTGGTAAGGGCTTTTATTCTGGCTAGTAATTCGGCAAAATCGAAAGGTTTTACAAGGTAATCATCGGCTCCGGCATCAAATCCTGATAATTTATCTTCTGTAGTTCCAAGTGCAGTAAGCATCAGAACTGGGACCTGAATATTCTTATCCCGGATTCTTTTACAAAGATCATAACCATTTATTACAGGGAGGATCACATCCAGAATTATCAGGTCAAAATCGCCTTTTGAAGCAAGGACTTCTCCTATATGCCCATCAAAGGCGACTTCTGAATCATATCCATTTTCAGAAAGTCCTTTTCTTATAAAATCAACAACCTGGGGTTCATCTTCAACCAGCAATATCTTCATCAGGAATCCGGGTTTTATTATCCTGGGTAGCTCAAATTTAACATAAATCCATCAATAATTTTAATTTAATGAGATCTCATGATATTCAAGTAAATAAGTTTTTTATTTACTTTTTAATTTTGCTTTAACCAGAGAAGTAACATTAGTACTTTGCGACTCATTGAAATAAGCTATTGTACCACCGTCAGCAGTGTCGAATAAATAAAGAAATCCATTTTCTTTTCCAACATCCTTTATCGCTTTTTCAACTTTGAGGTATACAGGCTGAAAAAGTTCGGCCTGTTTTTCCTGCAACAGATTCTGTGCATTGTTCTGGAACTCCTGTATTCTTCTGTTCATATCGTTCAGTTCCTGTTCCCTGACCTGCCTGACCAGTTCACTGAGATTTTTATTTTCTTTCACATAAGCATCATTTTTGCTCTTTAATTCTTTGGACATAAGCTCAAGGTGACTGATAAGTTCATTTCTGAATTTTTCAAGTTTCACTCTTGCTGAGTCAAAATCCGGAAGTTCCTGTATAATTTCATCGCTGTTGATATGTCCGAATTTCAGATTTTGCGCACCTGCACTATGATCTGTAAAATAAATTACAAGTATTAATATTATTAAGCTTTTATAATATTTCATGTTTTCCCTTATGTTGTCAAATTCTATTCAACAAATTGTTACTGAGTAAGAAACTGTATTACTTCATCCAGATTCGGGGAGAGTATTATTTCTGTTCTCCTGTTTTTTGCCCTTCCCTCTGGTGTTACGTTCTCTGCTTTTGGGAAATATTCACCTTTTCCAGAAGCTGTCAGCCGTTCCGGGGCGATCCGGTAGTCAGATGTAAGTATTCTCACTATTGAAGTGGCTCTGGCCACACTGAGATCCCAGTTATCTTTATAGACAGATGTTCTGATCGGAACATTATCTGTATGTCCCTCAACAAGAATATTTACATCTTTATTCTTATCAAGAACATCTGCAAGAAGTTTTAAGGCATCTTTCCCTTTTGATTCCACATTTGAACTTCCCGATTTGAACAGAAGCTTGTCAGACATTGAAACATACACTTTTCCGTTTTTGATCTCCACAGATAATTCATCAGAATTAAAGCCCAGCAATGCATTTCTCAGGATAGTGTTCAGCCTGCTTGTAGCAGAGTCCTGTCTGGCAATTACCTTTCTCATTTCATCCAGCGTTCGCTCCCTTTCCGACAACAATTTTTCCTTGGCATCGAGTTCATCCGATTTCGCTTTAAGCGCCTTGCTGAGTTTATCAGTCTGTGAAAGACTTTCATTTGTCAGGTTTTTATATTTTTCCTGCAAATCATTATTTAAAGCAGTCAGGCTGTTATATTGCTGTGTAAGTTCTGCATGTTTGCGGGTCAGCTCAGCAATGTTATTCTTCAATTGAGAGTTTTCCTTTTCCTTTGATGCCAGACTGGTGCATAGCTTATCTCTTTCGCTTACAACTGTTTTCAGCTTTTTGCTCCAGGTAAATGGTTGTTTGGAAGGTTTTGTTTCACCACACTTGTAAACAGGTGCACAGGAATTAAAATAGCCTAAGAGTGTCACGGTTAATAAAAGACTAAATATTTTTTTCATTGTTACTTCAAATATTAAAATGAATCTTCAAAATGCACTGCTATTTTTTCTGAACCAGGAGCCATGTGTCATAATATTCAGGAAATAATCTTCTTATCTGCCTTATTTTTTCACGTGCGGCTTCAATTTCATCCGTAGATAATACAGATACCCGGTATAGCCCTGAGTCATTCTTATGGATTTCAGAAATAAATCCCTGTCTGACTAATGTTGTCTGATATTTTTTTGCATTTTCAGGGTTTCTGAAACTGCCTGTTATAACAAAGTAGTGGTGAGGATCGGGTAATTTCTCATTCATAGGTACCAGCTTTTCCTCAATCTCTTTTATTTGGACTTCAGGTTCTGCAACTGGTTTAACTACAGGTATGTCCGAAATATTTTCCACTTTAGATTTTTTGTTCTTCCGCAGCTGTTTTTTCGTTCCCGAACAGGAGCCGAAAATCAGTGAAATAGTGAGGATAATAATTAAGCAGATTCTCATAATTTTAATTATTCAGATTAACAAGGATATATTTCCGGAAATTTATCTGAGCATTACCCTGCAGTTACCGATACTTTTACCATTGCTGAGCAGTTGTATTTTATATTCTCCCTTTATAAGTTTTCCTTTTGGTGAATAGTTCAGTACAACCTTACGTGATTGCTCAAATTCACCTGTTGAAGAAGAGAGGCTGGCAGTCAAATTTCTTGTATCGGGAGGAATAAACCACGACATAGCTTTGTCGTCAGAATTTATTGTGGTTCCGGATGGAGTTACCATTTTGAAACTAATTGCCTCTGTAAGGTTGTCAGGAACCTCAAAGGATATATTCAGTCTTTTTGCTCTTGAGGCGCAAATAACAAGTTTTTCAGTCTTCTTACCTCTTGTTGCATTTACCATAAAGTTATCTGCATTATAGATCAACGCATTATCAAGTTGAAGCGCTAGTTCTTTCAGCTCATTATCCTTCTTTGTCAGAGAACTCTGCAGATCTTCATTCTGTGAAGTTATTCTCTCAATATCAGATTTTGACTTTGATAATTCTTTCTCAAGACCAGATTTTATTTTCTTAAGATCCTCAAGTTCCTTCTTAGCACTACGTAATGACCTGTTCTCGCCTGTAAGTGAGTTGATCCTTTTCTCTGATTCTGCAATTTTTGTGTTTGTTTCGGAAAGCAGTTTCTGATTTGCTTCGTTCTTCTTGTTTAGTGAATTAAAATCTGCCTGCAGTTTTCCCAGTTCTTTTTCAAGTGATAATTTTTCAGATAAGAGTTTTTCTGATTTCAGTTTTTCAGAATTGAGATTTTTTTTCCCTTTTGAATTCGAAAAGGAAATTATCAATACTCCTGCCAGTAATAGAGCTATTATGACTGCTCCGCCATAATTAAAAATTTTCTGTCTGTTGGTTTCCATATTAAAAAGTTTTTTGATTATGGCTACAATGATATGATGACCATATTAAGACCGGATTAATGGAAGATTAAGAAAGCATTAAGTTTCTGAGGGGTGATTTCAGGCTATTTCTCAAAATAGACCTTCCCTTTTTCAATAGTATCTCGTAATTTAATGTACTATAATTCCCTTGAGTCCAGGTTGTTAATTGCAAACAAGGTGGTGGCTGACAAGTGAAGAGGAGGTGCTTGTAATAAATACCCTTTTTACTTGCTCCAAGCATAAAGGCTTCAGGATAGCCATTTGAGCCTTCTGAACCCAGCCTGATGATCTCTCTTGTTTTGCCGCTCCTGACACATAAGCCAGCAGTCCGACTTCATTCTTATCTGCAAGGTGTTTATAACATATTTCTATGTCCACATTACCGAGGCCCATACTGTTCATCTTATCATAATCACAAGTCTCAGATTATTGAGCTCCGGCATACGTAGACAGATCTGTATATCCTGTGCAATCAACAATTGATCTGGCATAAACCACCTCACGCCCGGACCGGCTTTCAGGAATTGAACCTTTAACCAGAGGGTTTTGATTGTATATTAATATTGTGTTCTAACATTGATGTCTAAAATTATTTCAGAAGGATTACACATATCTTCCTTAAAGCTTATCAGGATTATTCATCTGCTTAACAGGTGTAACAACAATCTCATTATCACAACCGGGACAATAGTATATCTCGCACCCCGTACACGCAAAGCAATTTGAACAGTGCCTGTTTTCTTTTATCCGCTCAAACTTATAATTGCACGAACCACACAAAATATGATCAGTCCCGATAATCGATTTCATAAATTTATTACTTCCTGCCTGCTATGTAATTTATCAGAAGATTCATGTTTTTAATATATTCCCATGTTGAAATGTATTTCTGGTCTGAGGTATCCTGGTAAGGTGAAGTATCAGTTTCATCTCCTGCATTTGTAGATGCGTATATCTCTGTAAGTTCTTTTTTCTTACCGTTTCCCTTCCACTGATTACTCGTATTCTGATTAGTTACCAGCCACCTGCCATGGTCATCCAATGAACTAATAATGGCATTAACTTTATTAATATCAGGTACCTCAGTAAGTGAATATCTGCTCAGATTATAATGTTCTGATGGAATGCCAGTGTCGTTATGACTTTGTACCCTTAGAGGTGAATTTTTTGAGACAGAATCAGGTGATAATGAGTTAAGTCGGTTATACCGTTCTTTTAGTAAACCAATGTTTATTTTTGCTTTGCCGCCATAATGGACGAGTAATTTTTCATCGCTGTAATCGTAATAGTAATAACCAAAATCAACGTTTGATCCATTTCTGTGAACATAAAGAGGTTTATCTGTACCTACTTCTATAAAAGTAGGATGTGTATATTTTCCGTTTTCGGTTCTGTCATCCGGAAGTTGTGTTTTTTCGAGCCACTTTATTGCATCCGGTATCCGTGCAATGAATCTCCTGTCGCCGGTGAACTCATAGAATTTCAACATAAGCAGAGAATTTCCGAAGGTGTATTGTGGCATTACCGCAGGAGGTTCATAAGTTCTTGCACCTGTTGGCTCGAGTTTCATATTATACTGCTGACCCCAGGCTGCCTGTGGGTTGCCCTGCTGGGTCAGGATATAGAAATTCATTCCCCGGTATACAGGATCGAGGAATCGTTCTTCTCCCAGTGTGACATAACACTGGATCAGGAAGTTAATATTCTCCCAGATTACATCATCATTGAAAGTATAAAAAGATGTATAGTCCGGTGATCCCTTCTTGGCGAATTCATACCGGAGGGGATAACGCTGAGGCCACCCTCCAAGAGGATATTGACTGTTAATAATAAAATTGATTGCTTTATCCAGTGCTGGCTTATACTTTACATCCATTTTTATCAGATACATTCTCAGAAGAAACCTGGCAGCATCGGATGATACATCATCGTCAAATGTTGCATTTCCGTAGTAATGCTGAAACTCCTCCAGTCTCCAGCCGTTTTTCCCGATTGTATTATACCATTCCCTGAGTGATCTGTCACCGGCAAAGTCAATTATATAATTCCATCCACCGCAATCAAGCTGTCCCCATATAAGTGCTGAAGCTGCTTTTTCTGCAGCCTCGTAGTAATATTCATTCCCTGTAACTTTATATGCATCAAGGAAAAGATGTCCCATACTCACGGTCCCCGGATGCTGAACCCATATCATTGAAGAGTAGGCTTCCATCTCTCCCCACCTGCGTGACAGGTCCGGCAGATAATTCCACAGATATCCCCCTTTAGTACTGACACTTTCCACCATAAAGCGGGTAGCTTTAAGCATAGTTTCTTCGGCTGTCCTGATTGTTTTATCAGCCTGAGCAGATATCAGGGTGCTCTGATATATAATCAAAGAAAATGAAATCAAATACTTTATTGTTTTCATACAGGTTATTGTGAATAATTTACAGACAAATCTTGCATAACTGTATTTAATATCTTCAATCTTATCGGATTAACGTTATAATAATTACCATTTTCAGGTAAACCGGAATTTTGCCTGTTGATGAGCAATATTATAGAAATCTTTTCCTCAGGTATGACTACTATACTTGTTCCGGTAAATCCTGTATGACCAAATGATCCCTCAGGGGCATTTCTCATAAAGGAGTCTGATGTATCCATCATCCATCCAAGGCCGTTGTTAAAGCTATCCTTAATCAGAAATGAACTGACAGTTTTTTCAGAAATAAATCTTTTCGAACCAGTCATCCCTTTATTAATAAGCATATCCACAATTTTCTGTATATCGTCTGCAGTTGAGAATAAACCTGCAGCTCCGGAAATACCACCATTGGCATACCATGCATTGCCATCATTTACTTCCCCTTTGAGAATATATTTCCGCCATCCGTTCCACGATTCGGGATCTATTTCCCTGACTCTGAATCCAAGGGTTGAATCACGAACCATCCTGTATTCATATGGATTACCTGCTGAGGTTGCAGCAATCCTTTTGAAAGCTCCTGTCTTAAGAGGATTATAAGTTGTGTTATTCATACCGAGAGGCTGAAAAATATTTTGTTGCATGAATTCCTCGAGCGGAAGACCTGATACTATCTCGATAATTTCTCCAAGAATAGTGAATCCGAGGTCGCTGTATTTCCTCTGCTTGCCGACAGGATATTTAAGTGGAAGTTCACTGATCAACCTGAAAGATTCTTCCTTATCTGATGCTCTGTAATACATTGGATACCATTCATAGAGACCAGCTGTATGGGTGAGGAGGTGGCGTATTGTGATTTCCTTTTTTTCAGGTGTTTCAAATGCTTTGACATATTTATAAACCGGATCATCAATTTTGA
>CAYLYN010000092.1:0-15697 GCA_964387565.1 uncultured Rikenellaceae bacterium
AGCCCCTATATCGGCAAGTATGTCGTTGCCTCCAATGGTGAACGAATCAGTAAGGTAACGGTGAGGACTCTCAGGATCCTGTTCCCTCGACAGGTCGGAATATGCCCTCTGTATCCTTTTCACTCCCCACCGTTTCTTAAAATAGAGCCTCTTTCCGCCCTGCATCACATAGCGCAGTTCTTTTTCCTTGTCATAAAAAACTTCAATATTATCAGCTGAATAGTTATAGTGGAAATGATAGGGAAATATCTTCACTTCATTTGTTCTGAGGTATTCCAGAACCTCCTTTTGATCATTATTTACCTGGTTTTCAGGCAGTGATGATATGAAGCTGATAATTTTCTTCCTGAGTGATCTTTTCAGAATGCAGGTTCTGACTGGTTTCGGGACCAGGATTCGGTAAATTGGGAAAAGGTATTTATTCATAATTTTAAAAATAGATTTACTCCCTTCCCGGCCCTCCCCTTGGGGGAAAATACAAAAGGGGGTGGCTAATATAGAAGATTAATTATTTAATTACTTTAAGCTCTTTCCCTATTTTCTCAAATGCTTCTAAAGCTTTATCAAGATGTTCTTTTTCGTGTGCAGCAGAGAGTTGAACTCTGATCCTTGCCTCCCCTTTTGGAACCACAGGATAATAAAATCCGATAACATATATCCCTTCGCCGAGAAGCCTGGCAGCAAAATCCTGTGACAGTTTTGCATCATACAGCATAACTGCGCAGATTGCTGACCGGGTTGGTTTGATATCGAATCCCAGCGCCTTCATTTTATTTATGAAATATTCAGCATTTCGGTGCAGTTTGTCCTGAAGTTCATTTGTTTCGGTCATCATCTCCACCATTTTTATTCCTGCTGCTGTAACAAGGGGAGGGATCGAATTCGAAAAAAGGTATGGCCTCGATCTTTGCCGTAGCAGCTCAATTATCTCTTTCTTACCTGTAGTAAAACCCCCTATTGCCCCTCCGAATGATTTACCGAGAGTACCGGTTATGATCTCTATCTTCCCTTTCAGATTATATTCCTCGGTTACGCCTCTTCCTGTGTTACCGACCACCCCTGCAGAATGAGACTCGTCAACCATTATCATTGCATTGTATCTGTTTGCCAGTTCATATATCTTATCGAGTGGTGCAACATTTCCGTCCATTGAGAAGACTCCGTCGGTTACAATTAATCTGAATCTTTGAGCCTGAGCCAGTTTAAGCTGTTCCTCCAGGTCGGTCATATCAGCATTCCTGTACCTGTATCTCTGGGCTTTGCACAACCTGACACCATCGATAATTGATGCGTGGTTGAGGGAATCTGAAATTATTGCATCCTCTTCTCCCAGGAGAGGTTCAAAAACTCCACCGTTTGCATCAAAGCAGGCAGCATACAGAATTGTATCTTCAGTATGAAAAAATTCAGCAATCTTATTTTCAAGCTCTTTATGAAGATCTGTAGTCCCGCAGATGAACCTGACAGACGACATTCCATAACCATGGTCATCAAGTGCTTTTTTTGCGGCTTCTATAAGGGATTTGTTATTGGATAGCCCGAGATAGTTATTGGCACAGAAGTTAAGAACTTTCTGACCCGTGTTAAGTTCTATTTCAGCTCCCTGGGGTGAGACTATGATTCGCTCATTTTTATACAACCCGGCTTCCCTTATTTCATTAAGAGTCTTATCAAGATGTTCCTTATAATTATTATACATAGGTTTTTTGTTTTATTCTTTGTGAACCTTTGTGAAATTCCTGGAGTTCCTTAGTGGTTAAATTTTTTAATTTCTCGCAAAGACGCAGAGGCGCAAAGAATTATTTTAATCCCAGTTGAGGATTACTTTGCCGCAATCGCCTTTTTCCATGACATCGAATCCCTTTTGAAAATCATCGATGTGGAAGTGGTGAGTA
Source organism: uncultured Rikenellaceae bacterium (assembly GCA_964387565.1). Taxonomy (GTDB): domain Bacteria; phylum Bacteroidota; class Bacteroidia; order Bacteroidales; family VadinHA17; genus LD21. The sequence goes on from CAYLYN010000092.1 coordinate 1,896, forward strand.
ATTACAGGAGAAAGGTCAATTCCTCCGATTATCATCTGTTCCATCTTATACCATGTTTCCCACATTTCTCTTCCGTAGATACCCTTAAGCGTGATTGCCTTGAAGATGATGTCGCTCCATGGCACTTCGAAATTGGAGGGGAGAATTCCCAGCAGTGATATGCTCGAACCGTTATACATATTGGTTATCATCTCAATAAAGGCTTTTGGTGATCCCGACATCTCCAGTCCGACATCAAAGCCTCTCATATGAAGTTTCTTAACGGCATCAGCTATTTTTTCACCTTTTGAAGGATTTACTGTAAGGGTCGCTCCCATTTTTTTTGCTATCTCAAGCCGGTAGTCGCTAAGATCGCTAGCAACAATGAATCTTGCTCCCGAAAATTTGGCAATTGCAACTGCCATGCTTCCTATTAATCCCGAACCTGTTATCAGGACATCTTCACCAAGCAGGGGGAATGAAAGGGCTGTATGTGTTGCATTTCCGAAGGGATCCATAATTGCGGCCCAGTCATCGGGTATTCTGTGTTCCAGGGGAATAACATTCTGTTCGGGGATCTTCACATATTCAGCAAATGATCCATCGGTATTTACACCGATACCTATCGTGTTTTCACATACGTGTTCCTTTCCTCTTCTGCAATTCCGGCAATGTCCGCATGCAAGATGACCTTCGCCGGTGACCCTGTCGCCTACCTTGAGATTCTTGACCCCTGCTCCAATCTCATGAATATATCCCATATATTCATGACCGATTACCATTGGCGTCTTTATGGTTTTCTGAGCCCACTGATCCCATTCATAAATATGAAGATCCGTGCCACAGATTGCAGATTTTTTTACCTTGATAATAACATCGTTGAGGCCGGGTTCAGGTACAGGCACCTCCTGCATCCACAGACCTTTTTCAGGTCTGGCCTTTACAAGAGCTTTCATTTTCTTCCTCATAATAAATTTAAAAACATTGCTAAATTAATACATTTCCCTCTTACAATACCTGATTTTAGTTATGGTATTATTTGTGATGCGGTTTGCATATCTTTGCAGATCGATCTACAATATAAATAAAACTTTATGTCAGGAGTAAGAGTACGATTTGCGCCCAGCCCCACAGGACCATTGCATATGGGAGGTGTCAGGACAGCCCTGTATAATTTTCTTTTTGCCAGAAAAAACAACGGAGTATTTATTCTCCGGATTGAAGATACTGATCAGACAAGATTTGTTGAAGGTGCTGAAGACTATATCATTGATTCACTTAAGTGGTGCGGAATCAAGATTGATGAAGGTATTTATGAAGGAGGCGCTTACGGACCTTACCGCCAGAGTGACCGCAAAGATATATACAGGCAGTATGCTGATATGCTTGTTGCTTCGGGAGATGCCTATTATGCCTTTGATACTCCTGAAGAACTGGAATACATGCGAAGTGAATATGAGAAGAACAGCAGCACATTCATTTATAATTCCGCAGTCAGAAGTGAGATGAAGAACTCCGTCTCGCTGCCTGAATCTGAATGGAAGAAGAAAATTGAGAATGGTGATCCATATGTTATTAGGTACCTTATGCCGACTGATGAGGAGATAAGCTTTGATGATCTTATCCGCGGAGATATCGTAGTTCATTCTTCAACTCTTGATGACAAGGTATTGTATAAATCTGACGGGATGCCAACCTACCACCTTGCACATCTTGTTGATGATCATCTTATGAAGATTAGTCATGTTATAAGGGGAGAGGAATGGCTTCCTTCACTTCCCCTGCATATTATGCTATATCGCTCATTCGGTTGGAATCCACCTCTTTTTGCACATTTACCGCTTCTTCTTAAACCTGATGGAAAGGGAAAACTCAGCAAGAGGGACGGTGATAAGATGGGATTTCCTGTATTTCCTCTTTTCTGGCCTTATGGAGAAACAGCAAAAGGATACAGGGAAGAAGGCTATTACCCTGAGGCGTTTGTAAACATGATTGCACTTTTAGGATGGAATCCCGGAACTGAACAGGAGATATTTTCAATGGATCAGCTTATTGAAGCATTTTCAATAGAAAGGGTTGGCAAGTCAGGATCAAGGTTCGACCCGGAGAAGGCAAAATGGTTTAATCATAATTATCTCCAGGCGAAGGAAAATGATCAGCTGGCAATTGAGTTCAGGGAATTTCTTAGAGCAAAAGGGTATCAGTGTGATATTGTCAGGCTTGAATCTCTTATTGGCCTAGTGAAAGAGAGAGTCAGTTTTGTTAAGGATATCTGGGATCAGACCGATTTCTTTTTCCAGGCTCCCGAATCTTATGACCCCGATGTGATTAAGAAAAGATGGAAAGAAGAAACTCCTTCCCAGCTTATGGAACTCAGAACCGTTCTCGAAGCATCCGAAGAATTTACATCATCTGCAACAGAAAATCTGGTAAAATCATGGATCGAAAAAAAAGGCTACAACACCGGAGCAGTAATGAATGCATTCAGGCTGGTAATAGTCGGAGCATCGCGGGGTCCTCATATGTTCGATATCATAAGCTGGATAGGAAGGGAGGAGACCTTGCAACGTATTGATAAGGGTATTGCTGTTATTGGTAATAAGTAGTTATGAGCTATCCTCTCATTGGTGATTATATTGATATTCATAACCATGGTTCAATACCGCAGAGGGGAGTCTTTATCCTTGATAATCTGATGGCTCATGAAGGCATACTGCCTGTCAAACAGAATGGAATAACCTTCTCATTAGGGATACATCCCTGGTTTCTGACCGAATCAAACCACCCCGGATTGCTTGAGTTCGTCAGGAAAAATGGTACTGATGAATTAATCTCAGCAATTGGTGAGGCGGGTTTTGATAAGCTTAAAGGGCCTTCAATGGAACTTCAGAGAAGTATCTTTGAAGAACAGGCATTACTTTCAGAGAGACTGGAGAAGCCTCTTGTGATACACTGCGTAAGGGGATGGGATGAACTGATGGCTTCACATAAGAAGATCAAACCTGATCAGCCATGGCTGATACACGGCTTCAGGGGGAAAAAGGAGCTGGCATTACAACTTGTTTCCAGAAATATGTATATATCATTCTGGTTCGATTTTATCATACGACCTGAAGCTACGGCACTCGTCAGGTCATTGCCTGTCGACAGGATCTTCCTTGAAACAGACGGGAGCGGAGTGGATATAAGGAAAATATATCGGAAAGTTGCCAATGATCTTGACATGACTACTGAAAAACTTAAGGAGAAAATTTTTTCAAATTTTGTTGAATTCCTACCCCCAAACACCACCTTCGGCAAGCTCAGGGCACGCCCAGGGGGGGCTTAACGAAGGAGACAAATTAAGGAATTTGATACCAGGTAATTTTCAAGTAAAACGAGTTATTTTAGAAATTGGATGGCAGTTTATGAAGTAATTTCACTACTGAAGTGGATTTTAAGTCCCCCTTGGGGGATTTAGGGGTGTAATGACCATGGTGTTAATAATTTAACAGTTAAAATGCGATAATGAATGTATGGCTTTCACGAACAGAAATGATCCTTGGAAAAGAAGGGCTCGACAAGCTTAGATCATCAAATGTTCTTGTTGTCGGCCTGGGTGGAGTGGGAGCCTGGGCTGCCGAAATGATATGCCGCTCAGGAGTTGGCTCAATGACAATTGTCGATGGAGATACAGTTCATCAATCAAACAGGAACCGGCAGCTGCCTGCCATGAAAAGCACCGAAGGGAGGTTGAAAGCTGAGGTTATGGCGGAAAGACTGGCTGATATAAACCCTGATTTAAAGCTTGAAGTTATCTGTGAATATATCAGGGATGAAAGAATGACGGAGATCCTCGACAAGGGCTATGACTATGTGGTTGATGCAATTGATACCCTGTCGCCAAAGGTCTTTCTTATCTATCATAGCATCAATAGAAAATTGCCTCTTGTCAGCTCCATGGGAGCAGGAGGGAAGTTCGATCCTCTTGCAGTCAGGATTTCTGATATATCCGAAACCTCTGACTGCTCACTTGCAAGGATACTGAGGAAAAGGCTTCACAAACTAGGTATCAGAAACGGATTTACAGCAGTATATTCGCCTGAAGGAATTGATAAAAGTAAAATATTACCCACAGACGGTGAGCAGAATAAGGCCTCTGTTGTCGGTACCGTTTCTTATATGCCTGCCGCTTTCGGCATAGCATGTGCCTCGGTAGTGATACGAGACCTGGCAGGTCTCTCCCGATGAGCTTACTTTGCTTCCTTCCCGGCGTTATCTTCAGTTGTTGGTTTTGCTATATATCCAAGCTTTTCAATGGATCTCTGTATCTGTTCAGTATTAGTCTTTTCCTTCTGATAAGTAACAGCGACCTGGCTGTTCGAAAGATCGCATTTCACATCTTTAATTCCCTTTTCCTGAGGGAGATTGCTCATTATTTTATCAACACAGGCTTTACAGTCTATTGATGTTGAAAAAACTACAGTTTCAGTTTTCTTCTCCTTTTCTTTAACTTTCTCCTGGGCACTCATAACTACAGGGATAATAAGGAGTATAACAGTCATTAAATTCTTTAAATTCTTCATAATTTTATTATTAATTGTTGATTGTTATTCCAGGTCACGGTTAATAAAGAACCTGAACCCGGCATATATCTTTCTGCCATGAACCGGCCCCCATATCAGGCTGGAGTCAAAGTATTCTCCAAAAGGGTCATTTGCATCTATAATAGCCATGTGCTGGGTAAAATCGAGAAGGTTCTCAACACCGGCATAAACATGGAACTTTTTAAAATTTCTTGTTATCTGGGCGTTCATAACAGTAAATGCTTTATATGAATCCGGCATCCTGAATTCCTCGGGATTGTCAAATGTTGACGGGATTCTTCCTGGTCCGTTTAACTGAATAGTATAATCATATTGCCATTTTCTCAGATGAGTAAGCCATGAGGCAGTCAGAACACCTTTGTACCTGCTGGCCAGCGGCTTGGTTCTAAGTACATCATCTATTGTCATCATCACATCGTTAAAGCGCCATGCAGCTAAAATGTCAAATCCTTCCAAAGGCTGAAATGAGGCTTCAAACTGGACCACATTTGAATATGATTTTCCATTCAGGTTGTAAAAGCTGACCAGATTAACATCAGCATCGAGATCAGTTATGATCTGGTTTACAAATCCTGTATGAAAGAATTCACCTGATAACTTGATTTCTTTCCCATGAACATCAACATGACCAGCCAGACTTACTCCTGAATTCCATGCTTCCTCAATATTGAGATCACTGGCGATTATCATGTTTCGACTGCTGGCAAGAAGAAAAGAGTTTTCAGCAAGGACATTGGCTGATCTGTAACCTTTGCCAAGTGATGCCCTGAGTATAATACCATGAAACAGCTCATACCTGAGATGTACACGGGGAGTCAGCAGTGTTCCATAGAGATTGTGATTGTCAACTCTCATTCCTGCAACCAGAGTTACTTTTGATGTGTCTGCATAAGTATACTGGACGAATGCTCCGGGTACCGATTCTTTCTTACCCAAAGGTGAGGAGTCGAGTTGTTCATCGTATAAATCATACTTATAGCTTATACCGGCATCAAGGGTGTGCCTGCTCAGCAGGGGGGTCCACTGGTACAACAGGTTTGTATAGTAGCTGTTCTGGGTCCCGGTGTAGTTCTTTAGACCAAAATAGGAATCCTGTGAGTGGTATGAATAATTTTGAATCCATCCAACCGACATACTTTTCGAGCTGGTGAAGATTCTTCCGGCTTTTGTAAATGCTTCAAACCGTTTCGTAAGAATATCAATACCAAAGCCATCGTTCCATGTATCAATATTATTGCTTTTGTATGAAAGCTGTCCTCCGATCCTCTCCTCCTCAAGGTAGTTTATCCCAATTCTTATATCGCCGTTTGCTGTAAGATAGTCCCATCTGTTTATAAAATGGTATTGTTTTACATCGGGTTCATCCCTGAAGCCGTCATCGTTATGGTCGCTCATCCTGCTCTGGTTCTCAGCATGTGCCAGCACCATTGTGCTGAGTTTATCATTCAGGACAACAGATGCATTGGCATTAAGTTCCTGTTTGCCTGCATCACTTATAAAACCATTTACATATACTTTTTCACTTGTAGCAGGTTTCTTATATTCCACATTAATCTGACCTGCAATTGACTCATAGCCATTTCTTACTGAAGATGTACCTTTGGAAACCTGTATCGATTCCATCCAGGGGCCCGGAATATAGTTCAGACCGTATGCTGAAGCCAGACCGTACATTGACGGTACATTTTCTGACAGGATCTGGGTATAGTTACCTGCCAGACCCAGCAGCTGTATCTGCTTGGCTCCGGTTGCAGCATCTGTGTAGTTAACATCAACTGAAGCACTGGTCTCGAAACTTTCAGAGAGGTTGCAACAGGCTGCTTTTCTTAACTCTGTTCCTGTTATATTTACGGTGAGTACAGGATTGGTTTTATTTATATGGGCTCCAGGGGCTCTTCCAAAAACCAGTACCTCTCCAAGCTCATTATTCTGATGAAGACTTGTCTTGATATATTCATCATCTTTGCTTACTGTTATTGTATCATTTTTATATCCGATAAAACTGATTACCAGCTTATCGGTAACCCGGCTCCTTTTCAGTTTAAAATATCCTGCTGCATTTGTTGCTGTACCTGTGGTTGTACCTGCCCAGATAACACTGGCTCCGGCCAGCCCGGTCTCTTCATTATCCCCTGCATCGATTACCTTTCCCTCAACTGAACCCTGTCCGCTCAAAATTGAGGGAACAGCGAGAATAAAAATTAAGAATATGTATTTGAATTTGTTCATCCTGTAAAATATAAGATTGTGATACACAAGAATTTGTGTAAATAACTAAAGCCTTACGGCTGATCTGACAGGATGTTTGATCAAATGAGAAGCTGGCAGGTAGATCTTAACAGGTCTCTGCCTCCATGCTTGTTGCTGATTAATACGGTGCAGACCGGGTTTTCCATTTGTTCATCCTGTACAACATAAAGATGAGACAATACAGGTGCTGAAACAACTGGGTAACTGGTCAGTGTAGTGTAGTTATATTCAGTAAGTGATAATTTTTCAAAGGAAAAAGTACAGCAGACAGGTTCGAGAGTCTTTTCATTTTTATCCCTGGAACTTGTTGATCCGGATTCACATGAACAGCCATGATTCTGTGATTCAGAAGAGAAGAATTCGGTATGCAGATCCGATAAGCCACATGAATAACAGGTATGTTCGACTATAACCGCACCGGTACTTGCGACAAGAAAGAGTAAAATCAGAAACCCTGATGTAATGGATAATATCTTGCTTCTTCTCCTCATTTCAAACAAAAATATATAATTATTCCGTTGCAAATATAGAAAGTGATATATGTGATTGATTAAATTCAATTATAAAAAAAGTTAAAGGAGAAAGTATTTGCTATTTTTGGATAGCTTAAAGGATACAATTATGCTATTATGAACTCCTCCAGGAAAGTTATTCTCAGGGACCCGCTTTTAATTTCATTGGCTCTTATAAGTGTAATAATTCATCTTGTAATTATAAATCACCTCGAATACCACCGTGATGAGCTCCTCTACTTTTCACTGGGTTTGCACCCCTCAGCAGGTTATAATTCTGTTCCGCCACTAATTGGCTGGGTAGCCTGGTTCATGCAGAACATTTTCGGCTTCTCTCTTTTTGCTGTCAGGCTTTTCCCGGCAATCCTGGGAGGTGCGCTTATTCTTCTTACAGGCGCTCTTACTTTGGAGGCTGGAGGATCAAGGTATGCAGCATTACTATCTTCTTTAGGATTGCTTATATCAATTTTTTTTCAGAGAGCCTTTTTCCTGTTTCAGCCTGTTCATATTGAGATCTTCCTGTGGACGCTGATTTTATATCTTGCTGTAAGATTTATTAACACAGGAAATAAAAATATTCTTGTTGCGATCGGAATTGTTGCAGGAATAGCCATGCTTAACAAGTACATGACACTGCTGCTTCTGCTTGGCCTGTTAATGACTATTCCGTTTACTGAATACAGATATGTTTTCAGGGAAAGAAAGTTTTATGCTGGACTCGTTGCCGGTTTAATAATCTTTCTTCCAAATCTGATATGGCAGTTCAGTAATGGATGGCCTGTTTTTAATCATCTGACGGCACTTTATGATACTCAGCTGGTTCATATGGATGCACCTCTTTTCCTGACAGAGCAGCTAATAATGCCGTTTGCAGGATCGTTTTTTACAATAGCCGGACTTATTTATATTCTGGGTTCTGAAAGATGCAGAAAATACAGATTCCCGGGTTATGCTGCCCTCTTTGTGATTCTGTCCCTGCTTTTCTTAAAAGGTAAAAGCTATTATACTCTTGGAGTCTTTCCATTCCTGATAGGGATAGGTGCTGTAGCATATGAGCAATGGATTGTCAGACCTTCAGCCAGAATCCTGTTTCCGGTGCTTCTTATTCTGATCACATTGCCTGTAATCCCCATAGGCATACCTGTATTTAAAACAGGTGTAATGATAAAGTATTTTGATTACCAGGAAAAGAAATTTGGAATTGACCTCGGAAGAAGGTTTGAAGATAATACAATTCATTCACTTCCACAGGATTATGCTGATATGCTTGGATGGGAAGAGCTTACATCAATTACCAGCAAAGCCTACAATATGATTGAGGACAAACAAGCTTGCATCATTTATGGTGAAAATTATGGTCAGGCCGGAGCCATAACTGTTATTGGGAAAAAATATGATCTTCCTGAGGCTATAAGTTTCAGTGAGAGTTTTCAGTACTGGTATCCGCCTGAATTTAATCCCGACATTAAATCAGTTGTCTACATAAATAATGATGAACCAGGAGATGATTTAAAAGAATTGTTTTCTGAAATTAAACTTGTTGGAAGGATCAGTAATCCGCATGCGCGTGAATATGGTACCTCAGTATATTTATGTGTAGAACCTGTGACAAGCTTTAATCAATTCTGGAAGGAGAGGACAAACTCTCGGGAAAAATGATTTATGAGGACAGATTAGGTATTTGACAGATTCCATTTTTTTATATAACTTTCATCCCCCTTTTTATTCTATAAAACATAAGACATGAGCTTTTCAGATTTCATTACCAGTCATGGTGTTAAGGTTCCAAAAGTACATTATCTGCACCTCATTCAGGTTGCCAGAGCCGACGGGAAAATTAACAAACAGGAGTTGGCGATTCTTCATAAGGAGGGTCGCAGGTTCGGACTTAACGATACCGAGATAGATCAGCTCATAAAGAAAGAAAAGGATCACCACTATCATCCTCCTTACAGCCTTGATGATAAGTTCGAGGATCTTTTTTTTATCGCTGAGATGATACTTGCAGATGACGAGATGTCGGTGGCTGAAGAAAAATTGCTCAGGAGATTCGCTGTGGAAGTAGGTTTTGATGACAGGGCCATAGAAATTCTGTTAGAGTTATTAATAGGGGGTATAAGGAGGAATGAAAGTGAAGAGGAGATACTGAAAAAGTTCAAAGCTGAACTTTTCAAAAAGAAATAGCTCCCTGTATCCGGTTTATCCAAGAGCGGATATTTTCTTCAGTATATTCTTATTGTTTAAGGTTAACTGTCTTCCTTCCAGAGTGATAATACCCTCTTTTCTCATTTCTGTCAGTAAACGGACAGTATTTTCCTCTGATATTGCCGACATTTCACCAAGCTCTTTCCGTGTAACAGTTAACCTGTATTTATTTCCGCCATAAAAAGATGCGAGATTCAGAAGACTTTCAGCAATTCTGCCCCTTGTGTTCTTTTGATTTAGACATATAATCTTGTTCATTATCATGGCAACTGATTTTCCAAATGCCTTGTTTAATTTCAACAGAACTTCATGGTTTTCAATATATAGTTTCTTAAGATAGTCAAGGTCAACCATGCAGGCCATAGAATCCTCCAGGGCAGTAACAGAATAGGTATAAGTAACACTTTCAAAAAAAGAGAGCAATCCAATATATGAAGGAGGCTTCATCAGGTAAAGAATAATGTTGTGATTGTTTATACCTTCAATGAAAAGCTTTGCTGACCCGTCAACCAGGTAAATTGCATGTGTCACGGCATCTCCCTGCCTGCATATTCTTTCATGTCTCCTGAAGTTCACCTGAATTGCATTTGCCTCTGAAAAAGACCTGCCGCTCATTTTGACAGATTCATAAATATCGCATTTGCTGCTGCAGTCAATACATGAGACTTTAGTACTTACTTTCATTTAGCTATTTATAATAATGTCAATCTTTTAAACCTGTCAGAATAATTACATGGAGAAGAATGTGATTTCAAATATAAAAAAATAGTTGACAAAAAAGGTTGATTATAATCAATGATACATTGCAATTTCTGGTGTGTCATGTGCAAGCACATATTCTATAAATTAGCTAACGGTTAAAAATTTTCAATTAATACATTTATTCTATATGGAATCATCTGATAACTACAATTCCAGTATTTTTCGGCCCAGGAACCTTCATGGGAGGAAGAACAGAAATGTTATCCTGACAATGTTGCTAATATGGGCTGTTGCAGTATTTGGTTTCCAGTTCCTGTTAAGGGCAATTGAAAAACCTGTTCCTGAAAAGGCACTTGAGAACTTTGAAAAACTCTGGCCATCTGTCAGGGGAGGGCAAGGCTCTCAGACTGATAATACAGCTTTCCTTAATTCTGTTGTCCAGGTAAGGGGTAAAATAACCCTTGCTGCTGATGATAAGAAGTTATTTTCAGATGCGATAAGCACAATGACAAATCAGTTGCTGCCTGAAAATCTTAAAAATGAACTTAATGTGGCAGTTGCGGAGGTAAATTCACTCAGATCAAAACTTCCCGATCTGAAGGATCAGGAATATCTTGATACAAAAAGGAAAATAGCTGAATTGTCAGACAACATCTCCGGATTAACAGCCTCATATACAGGCATAAAAAAAGGAAGCCTCGAATCTTCAATCCTGCTCTTCAGCCTGAAAAGCGAATTTCCCGGGTCAATGGCTGACAGCTATTATGATAATCTGGAAGAAAGAATGCAATTATACATGACACATAACCAATCAATTCTGACTGATACAAAATTCCTGGGTTTTCCCTTTCATTATTTCTATACAGCAGTTTTTCTGCTGATTTTGTTCGTGTCACTTTGTATTGTGTATAATTTGCTGATAGAGTGGCGGTTGAAAAAGCAGGGAGTTGTAGAATCATAACCTTAAGAAACCTATGAAAAAAGTATATTTCATTATATTATTGTCGCTCGTAAATATATTTACAAGTTTCGGACAGAATCTTACCCAGCTGGAGGGAAGCTTTAAAACAGGACCAGCTATAATCCTAATTGCCATTCTGGTGACTTTTGTACTGGTGGGGATCTTTTTCAGGGCAAAGGACCCTGCTGATTATTATGCTGCCGGCAGAAAGATATCAACTGTAGGATCTGGTATGGCTATTGCATCAAACTGGATGAGCGCTGCCTCTGTTCTGGGAATGGCAGGTATGATGTATGGTTTTGGTTATAATGGTCTTGCATATGTTGTGGGATGGACAGGAGGCTATGTTTTGCTGTTGATACTGATGGCAGCTCAGATACGTAAATACGGTAAATATACTGCTCCCGACTTCATAGGCGACAGGTTTTACTCACGTAACCTGAGAATTGTCAGCGCAGTTTTTACAATACTTATTTCATTTGCATATTGCGTCGGGCAGTTCGGAGGCATAGGATTGATGTTTAAGTGGATACTGGGTATTAATTATGCCTGGGCCGTAATTATCGGATCATCTGTTGTTTTATTATATACACTGATCTCCGGAATGATCGGGGCAACCAAAAACATGCAGATACAGTATGTAATAATTGTAATTTCATTTATTATCCCTGTATTTGTAATGGCATATAAATTTGATTATTTCTGGCTTCTACCCCAGATTGGTTATGGGGCAGCTGTAACAGATATTGTACAGGGTATTCCTGCTCCCAACATATCAGGAGGAGCTGCTCTGCTGAATGCATACGGACATGATCTGGCGATAGTTCCAAGTCCTGAATTTGCAATGCCATGGGATCCATCAACAGGCACTACTTTTTTCCAGTGGATTGCCATCTGCTTCTCCCTGATGGTCGGAACTGCCGGACTTCCTCATGTAATTCAGCGATTCTATGTAGTTCCCAGGATTACTGATGCTAGATGGTCGGTAGTATGGGGTTTATTTTTTATATGTATTGTTTACTGGACAGCCCCTGCATACTCCACCTTTGGCAAGTTGCTTTCATCCAATCCTGAAGTTGGCTCACTTGCAAAAGATGCGATTGTAGTTTATACTGCCCAGTTGGGGGGAGTGAATTCACTTGTGGTCGGATTGCTTGCTGCTGGCGCTGTATCGGCAGCTTTTTCTACTGTGTCAGGTTTACTTGTTGCAGGAGCATCTGCTTTTTCACACGACCTCTATGTTAAGATCATAAACCCGGAATCAACACCTAAGGATCAGCTTAAAATAGCAAGGATCGGAACAATTATAATGGCCCTGGCAGTTACAATAGTTGCTCTTTTAAAACTTGGACTCATTGCACAGCTTGTATCCGTGGCATTTTCAATGGCGGCATGCACCATATTTCCTTTATTTCTTCTCGGTATATGGTGGAGTGGTGCAAACAGAGCCGGAGCAAAGGCAGGCTTACTTACCGGGACCATTGTAACGGTTGTTTCCCTTACCTATTTCATTGTGGGACTTAGCGGAGGGAGACTTCCGGGTCAGGAATTCATCTCTTACTGGCTTAATGTGTGGTACTTTGCCTGGATTGGTGCTCCTCTTGCAATAATTGTGAATATCATCGTTTCAAACCTTACCGCTCCTACTCCGCTGGAGATAAAGAAATTTCTGGCTGAGCAGGTTCATAATTGATGCAGTTAAAAGGGATTTTTAAAATATCAGGAGGAACGAAGGTGATACTTACTATCACCTCCGCTGTTTCTTTGGCAGCTATAATCTTTGCCTACTTCTATTACAGTAGTTTAAACAAAGCAGAAGACCCAAGGATTGCAGGAGCGAAGAAGTTACTCCTTGAATATGATAAGGTATCAGGCAGGCCTGACAGTTACCTGGCTATCCCCCTGCTCGATTCGGCAGCAACAATATTCAGATCATTACCTGATTATGCTTCATCATTTGAACCCGGAGTAATTTATAATAATAAGTGCAGTGCTTTGCTGCTGATGGCCATGTACGACAGTACCATAACGGCAAGTGAGAAAAAAAACCTGTTGGATCTTTCCATGAAGTTATGCGACAGCAGTATAAGTTGTTATAAAAGCTGGATAGAGGAATGGGGAATACTGTCGGAGAAAGATATAGCCGGAAAACTGGAACCCTTTATGCGAAAGGAAGATCAGGCTTTCAGTGATGTAAACTTCAGGAAGGTTTTTGAAAGGAGGATCAGTAACATTATTACTGCCCAGATTGAAACAGAACGTCGCCTTTCTGTAAGCCTGACTAATAAAGGGACTATATACAGACAGATGCTGAAGCCCGATTCAGCTCTGGTATGTTATCATGATGCTCTTGATTTATGGAAAGATAACAGAACTGCAAAAAGTAACCTGAGTGTACTCATGGGGGGTGAGATTGTTAAACCATCTATAATAGAATCGCTTTTTCCTCCTGATAAGAACAAGAGATAAAAAATATTTAACTGACAAGACGACTAAAACAAAACAGGAATATCATGAAACCTGCATGCATTGCATACACAAACACTTATAAATATAACTTGCGGGTTCCATCATACCATTAAAATCAAAATTATATTATGATGAAAA